>CAVOCN010000243.1:0-3013 GCA_963694205.1 Dehalococcoidia bacterium
CACCTATGCTCGTGGATCCAATTTCTCCAAGGCAGCCCAGGCATGTGAAATCCCAATTAAGCACGGCCGGGCCTAGTACGATCGCGGTGTCATCGGCTGCCTTGATCTGAGTGTAGTAGTAGTGATAAACGGCGGCGAAAGCAGCTCCGCCGATGGCGGTTGATCGTCTGTTGACTTCGCCCATGATCATCCACGCCAGTCCCGGGTTCTGGCCGACCATTTCCTGGATGCGGGCCACGGTGTGAAACTGGTAACTCTCGATTTCGTAGTCGGTCAGTTCGGCGATGCGGCCCGCTCTGTCTAACGCCCAGTTTGCCTCGGCGACTCCCAGGTTCATCCACACCATCGCCTCGGAGCCGGCCGGAATTTCGGACAGACGCTCTTCGTGAATGCCGAACCAGCGAACCCCCAGATCCTTGAGGAAGTACTCGATCTCAGATTTCGTCTGAGCGTGCATGGCCACCCCGTACTTCGAGTCCCCCGGTAACGGTGTGGGGGTCGCGGTTGGGGTGTCGGTGGGGGTGGCCGTCGGCGTCGGTGTCGCGGTGGCCGTTGCAGTAGCCGTCGCTGTTGGACTTGGAGTTGGGGTTTGTATGGGCCCCGGTACCAATACCAGCGGCGTCGCGGTTGGCAACGGCGGCCGTGGTGTCGCAGTGGGCGAAGGTCTCGGCGTCGGTGGCAACGGTGTTTCTGTTGGAACGGGCGTTGGAGAGGGCATCTCCGGCGTCGGGCTATCGGGGTCTGGAACGGGCGTCAGGGTGGCTGGCACCGCTGTACGGGTTGGCGTCGGTGACGGGGCGGCCACGGGGGCTGCGGTCGGAGTGGGCGATGGTGCCGAAAGAACTTCGGTCTGTGTTGGCGTCGGTGTCCGGGTTGGGACCACGGCGGTGGCAGTTTGATCGCCACCGAGGGAAACCTCGACGGCTGACGGGGTCGGCGTTGACTCTTCTGGTTCGGGTGAGGGAGTTACTACGGACTCCGAGGGCTCTGGCGTGGGTACCGGGTCTTCGACGATGGTGATGGCGAACAGGGACAGGCCGGGTGAAAAGGCCTCGAACGTTAAAACCTCGGCTGACTCTGCGATAAGCGAGGTGACCAACGGTACCCAGTCCTCTACTAATCGCTTCAGGACAACGTCTTCGGGGTCGCTGCCCGCGTCGGACAGCCACTGGACTGGGACGTCGAACGTCACCCTGACCGACTCAAGACTCTCAGAGTCGATGTCGGCCGCCGGGTCGAGGGAGATGTCGAGCATTTGGAACACAGGCCCGTCCACGTTCGGAACCGCCTCGATGCTGGAGGGTTCGACCTCGGAGACCGATAGTACGACCTCTTCGCCTGACTCGCCTGTGGTCATGACGACCTTTTTCACTGCCAGGCGTGGCTCGGCGAACGTGGCCTCCAGTTCGCCGCTGGCCAGGGCGACGGCGGTGGTTACTTGGGTGTAACGCAGGGCGTCGGGTGACGGGGTCAGTTTGCCGACGGGTTCATCACCTGACCGGGAGCAGCCAGCAGCCAGAACACTGAGGGCAACAAGAAGGAACAAGCCATGCATGATGCTGCCACCGAGGCGGAAGGTTAACCCGGCTCGTTGCGAAACTGGCCCCAGATGGGTTTTTAGGGGTATGTGCGCTTTCAACTGATTGGCCTGTCGGTCTTCATTTAATTCTGCCGACCGGTTCACGCAACTGTGACTGCTAGCTGGTCGGTAAGGAGCTTGGCGTACTGCGGCAACACCAGTTGCTGGTCGAACCGTTCAATTGCCATACGACGGCCGGCCGCTCCAAGTTTTGTCCGTAGCTCCGGGTCGCTGACGAGTCGCTGGATTGCGTCTGCCAGTGCCGAGACGTTCTTTGCAGGTACGAGAAGGCCGTTTACTTCATGTTTAACGACGGATCTGCAACCGACTACGTCTGTGGCTACCACAGGCAGGCCGCAGGACATTGCCTCCAGCAAAAACAGGGGTAGGCCTTCGTGGTAGCTGGGCAGCACTGCAATGTCGGATTGGGCTATTACGTTGTCAGTATCTGCCCGAAAACCAAGAAAGTCTACGACGCTCTCTCGTTTCCAGCGCTCATACTGGTCGCTGGTTATGGAAAGCCGACTGCCTGGGTCGGGAGATCCCGCCAGCTGGAAGTGGGCCTGGACTCCCCTGGACGCGAGCAGGTCTGCTGCGCCTACGTATTCCCGCACCCCCTTGTCGATGAGCATGCGCGCCACCATTACAACGACTGGGGGAGAGCCCAGGTTGTCGTTTGGCCGGGGCCGGTATAGTTCCGTGTCCACGCCGCTGCCGAGTATGACGACGGCACGGTCGGGTGGACAGAGGCCTTTTTCGACCATGAACCTGCGGTCTTCTTCGTTGTGGAAGATGGTTACTACGCCGGGTCGGTGCAGGAGCCGCCGAATAAGGGGTGACAACAGCGGCCGAGCCAACTTGGAACCACGAGTGTCGAGGAATGGGAAGCCGATGCCGGTGAAGGTGTTGGTCACCGACTTTACCCCGGCAAACCCGGCCGCCAGGGTGCCGTAGAGGATAGCTTTAATGGCGAAGTGCTGGACGGCCTGGGGGTTCTCCTGCCTGTAGATGGACGTCAAAGACACCGTCGCCATGGCCTCGGCGACGGGCAAAACGCCGCGTCGGCTCAGCCCCCATTCGACCCAGCGGAACCCGGCATCGACCAGTTTGCTTACGTGCTCGTCTCTGGGCGAGACGAACACGACTTCCATGCCAGCGTCTGACAGCGTTCTCGCTAAGGGCAGCCTGAAGTTGGCCAGCCCCCAGCCGGAGTTTGCTACCAAAAGTACCTTATGCATAGTTGCTGCGGTGCACCGTGCTGCGGTCCAACACTGACGCGCCGTCATCCGGGCGAGGAGAGACAAGCTCACCGGATTCGAGCATTCGTAGCCAGATTTCGAAATTGAGTATCGTCCACAGCCCGTGCGAGTGGTCAGCTTCGTGACTGGCGTGCTGTTTGGCCATGACGGCGACGGCCGCCCGGTCGAGATAGGT
>CAVOCN010000244.1:0-3007 GCA_963694205.1 Dehalococcoidia bacterium
GTTGTGGTTCAGCGTGTCCGGCCCAGCGTCCATAACTACTTTGAGATGCTCTTCAATGCCGCCAAAATCGGGGATCAACACCTCGACGCGGCAATCCGGCGTCCTGGTCTTAATCAGACTTATGACCTCCGCGAACACCGAGGCACCGGTGTCGGGCAGGTCGTCGCGGTCCACCGACGTAATTACCGCGTAATTTAGGCCCATGCGCTCCACGCTGGCGGCCACGCGCAAGGGCTCGGTCAGGTCCAGTGCGAGGGGTGCACCGGAGGTGACTGCACAGTAAGTGCAGGCCCGCGTGCATATGTCGCCCAAAATCATGAACGTCGCGGTGCCCCGATCCCAGCACTCGCCAATGTTGGGGCAGTTCGCCTCTTCACAAACCGTGTTCAGCGCCTCGGCCCGAAGCAGACTGCGAAGCTGCAGGTAGTTCTCCCCCCCCGGGGCCTTTACCTTCAACCATTCGGGCAGCCGTCTACGTGGCTTTTTGGTTACCTTCTCGACCATAAAAGCCATGTTAACAGAGCCGCCAGCAACGCCTGTCCACCCGGCACCGGTGCTATATTTACACTTCGTTATGACATCCGATCAAACAAAAAAACCGTTAGAAAAAGACAGCGTGCCTGAAGAGCTAGTCGAACTGGTTCTCGGCCCCACCGCAGTCTCAGGCGACGCCACGGCCGTGTTCGAAGACGGCACCATAGAGGTGTTCGGGGGAATACCCGGCGAACGAGCACTCGTCCGCATCCACCGCTACCGCAAGCGCAAACGGGAAATGGTCGCCGGTATGGTCGCCCAAGTCCTCGACGCCTCACCGCACCGGGTCACACCCCCGTGCCCGTTCTATGGTCCCTGCAGTGGTTGCCAGTGGCAGCACATCTCCTACGAACACCAACTCGCACTGAAACGCGAAGCTGTCCAGCGTGCCGTCGCCGAACACCCAGAGTTGGCCAACCACCCCGTAACAGGGGCAGTCCATGTCGAAGACACGATCCCCAGCCCCGACCAGCTTGGCTACCGCAACCACGCCCGGTTCACCGTGCGCAGCGAAGGCCGTATGGGCTTCGTCAACCGCATTACCCACCGCTTCGTAGAGGTGGAAAAGTGCCTGCTAATGAGTGAAGGCGTCAACGACATTCTTGCCAAACTGCAAAGGCGAGTCGCAGAGACCACCCAGCTATCCGTCAGGTACGGAATCAACACTAATGAGTGGCTCATCCAGCCGTCGATGAAACACCCCGAAATACCCATGCCTACCGGCCAGACCCACTACCGCGAACGCCTCTCCGGCAGAGCCTTTCGCATAGCATCCCCCTCGTTCTTCCAGGTCAACACCGCCCAGGCAGAGGTATTGGGAGAACTGGTACGAAAGCGCTTGGACCTCAACGGGACCGAAACTGTCGTCGATGCCTACGCCGGGGTAGGCACCTTCGCCGCCCTGCTCGCCCCCCACGCCAAGCGCGTTATCGCAATAGAAGAGTCTTCGGCCGCCGTACGGGACGCCTCCATCAACATCGGCGACCTGGAAAACATCGAGTTCGTCGAGGCCAAAACTGAAGAAGCGCTGTTTGGCCTGGAACATCCCCCGGACGTCCTTGTGCTCGACCCACCCCGGGCAGGCTGCCACCCGGATGCGGTAAAAGCAGCAATCGAGACCGGTGCGAAAAGACTTGTCTACGTTTCGTGCGACCCGCTGACACTCACGCGAGACCTCGCGCTACTGGTCGCCGGAGGCTACCGGGTCGAGCAAATAGAACCGCTGGACATGTTTCCCCAGACCCACCATGTGGAGTGCGTTGCCACGCTCGAATTGGCCAACAGGTAGATTCGCGGTCTTATAGTCGACAGCTTGGGTACAATAGTCTCGATGCAAGGTACCTCTGCGAACCTGGCCGATCGACCAATAATGCCGCTACTGGTTCTGGCTTCCGCCTCGCCACGCCGCCGGGAAATTCTCTCCAGCGCGTGGTCTGGAAGGCTAGAAGTTCTCCCGTCCGGTATAGACGAAGGCGAACCCATGTCCGGTGAGGCCATCGCCAAATACGCAGTACGCCTCGCCAAAGCGAAAGCCCGGAGCGTAGTGGCTGGTTCACCTTCGGACTTGGTTATAGCCGCCGACACCATTGTCGAACTGGACGGTCGGCCTATGGGCAAACCCGAAACCAGGCATGAGGCGAGCGAAATGCTGGAGGCGCTACGAGGGCGTCCCCACGCCGTCACGACAGGCCTCGCCGTAGCCGCACCCGGCGTTGGGGGCATATTGTCTGGCCATGAGACGACCACAGTGCACATGCGCAGTTACACCGACAACGAGATAGACGCATATGTGGCTTCGGGCGAGCCATTCGACAAGGCGGGCGGCTACGCTGTTCAGGACCCGGACTTCGCCCCGGCCGAGCGCGTGCAGGGCTGCTATTTGAACGTGGTCGGCCTGCCCCTTTGTCGGCTCTCAGAACTGATAGCCAAGGCGATGCCGGGTTTCGGCAATTCAATGGTTTTAGGCCCGTGCGCGTCATGCAGTGCCTCCACAGTTAGCAAGGAGGCCAAAGCCGTATGAGTTTCATGGGCATGGGCGTCATGGAAATAATGGTCGTCTTTCTCGTTGGCTTCGTCCTTGTAGGGCCAGAACGCATGATGGAAATGGGCAAGAAGGCTGGCAAGATGCTGGGTGAGTTGCGCCGTATGAGCGAGGGGTTGCAAGAGTCGATGTCTATGACGGACTTCGAAGAAGGGGACTCTTCCTTGATGCGAAACGTCACATCACCTCGCCCGCCCTCAGCCGGAGTAAGGAGCAGCGGAGGCGAGGACGGACCGGTATCTTTCCTACCAGGCAGTTCCAGCAGCGAGCCCACGAAGGCCACTGAATCTGATATCAGTACAGGTAGCGTTGCCTCAGTTGACGCCACCCAATCGGACGCTATTGAAGCGAACGACGAAACCGAGGGGCATGAAAGTGGACCGGACCGCAACGGGGTCGCCCGGTGAATAAACGGGAGATGCCGGCCCGCGC
>CAVOCN010000245.1:0-2973 GCA_963694205.1 Dehalococcoidia bacterium
CTCAGAGACGCGGTGCAGAGGCTAAAAGCCCGGGGCATGTCACCGAAGCCGGAGGTAATGGTGCCGCTGGTCTCAGACGCCGGGGAGATGAGCGCGGTCCGGGCCATTCTGGAAGAGGCGCTACGAGAGGCGACCCGGCCGGGCGACGAGCCGTTCGCACCCAGCATCGGGTCGATGATAGAGACGCCGAGGGCCGCGCTTCTGGCAGACGAGATAGCGGAGTCGGCCGAGTTCTTCAGCTTCGGTACAAACGACCTGACTCAGATGACGTTCGGTTTCAGCCGAGACGACGCCGAGGGGAAGTTTCTCGTCCGCTACCTGGAAACGGGAGTCTTACAGCGCGACCCGTTCCAAACGCTCGACCAGCAAGGGGTCGGCGGCCTGGTCAAGACGGGCCTCGCCGCCGCTAAGAGGTCTGGGCGCGGGCTCGAAGCGGGCGTCTGCGGTGAGCATGGCGGCGACCCAGACTCCATAGACTTTTTTGAACGAGCGGGTCTGGACTACGTAAGCTGCTCGCCGTACCGGGTGCCGGTGGCCAGGCTGGCCGCGGCCCAGGCGGCGATTCGGCTAGCCGCCGAGGGCGAAAAGGGCTAGCCGCTACTAGTCACCAAGAGCCCTGAACGCACGTTCGGCCAAACGCCGAACGTCTTCTGGCGGCGGCTCCGGTTCACCTCCGTGCCCGTCCAGGGCGACGCCATCGGCCAGGTCGCGCCGGGTGACCCAGCGCCAGCCGGTATTTAAAGGCCCAACAGCCCCCAAAGGCCGACAGAAGTAGATCATGTCGATGTGTTGGTGAAAGCCGACCACCGGGTCGTGGATGTCCTCGATCATGATGGTGAACGGGGGTGCGACCTGTTCGGGGTAGCCCGGTCCCAGGTCGGGGCCCAGATCAGGCGCTGCTCCGACGATTTCGGTGTGCAGCCCGGTCTCTTCCTCAATTTCTCTCAGTACGGCCTGTACCGGGTTCTCGTTGGGCTCGACGTGGCCGCCTGGGGGCAGCCATGCCTTCACCTTGCGGTGCCAGTGCAGCAGGACCGAGTCACCTTCGACCACGAAGCCGGTGGCGGTGAAGTGCCTGGTTATCTCGGAGGCATTCTCTGGGCCAGAAGGGCCAGAAGGACCAGAAGAGTCTGAAGAGAGTTGTTGGGAGTCGGACATGAAAAGGGCGGCCCCTCCCACGTATGGGGGCCGCCCTAAAGTTTAACTGAGTGCGCCAGTGCGTCGGGTGGGCTAGATCACAGGAGCATTGCGGCGCCTGCGCCAGATTACCGCCCCAATGAGCGCCAACCACAGCGGGCTGAGGACGCCGACCCAGAACGCGATGGTGACCAGCACCTGGCCCACGCCGGAGAGGGTGCGAACTACCGTCTTCCACGAGTCGCCAGCGCTCCAGCCTCCGAGCGTGTAGCCGGGGGCTTCGACGACCTGGATCATGACGATGCTACGGGACTCGACCTCGCCAGCCTCGCTCTGGCCAATTACGGTGAGCGTTGCCCGGTACGGCGCGGGCCTATGGTCGCGGTAGTCATGCTCGGCCAGCGCAGCGGTGACCCCGGCGTCCAGCGTGCCTTCGACCTGCTCTGAGCCATCGCCGAAGTCCCACGTAAACGAGACGCCAGTGAGTTCCGAGGGCCGGGTGAAGGAGCCGGAGAACTTTACCGTTTCTCCGGACTCGACTACCTGGCTCTGCCCGGCGAATACCTCAATTTGAGGGAGCCGAGAAATGGCCACTTCCACGATGTCGCTGCCCTCGACCAGTTCGGCCCTGCCGTTGTTGAGGCTCTCAATGGTCACCTCGGCGATGTAGGGGGAGTCCTCTTCGTCGCCGTAGCGATGGGTAATGGTGGCCGTTACCCGCACATCTTCGTCCTTCGTTGGGGCGGTGCGCTGAATCCTGACGGGTTCCGAGCCGTCACCGAAGTCCCAGGTAACGAGGAAATCTTCGGCGTCTCCGGGGGGCATGAACGACGCCTTGAAGCGCACTGGCTCGCCCACCGCACCGGCGATGTCTTCACCGGCGTCCACGGTCATGTCGCCGGGAGCCCGGCGCAGGGAGACGTTCACCAGCGAGAAGGCGGATGTTTCTTCGATGAGCTTTATCTGACCCTGTAGCCGTTCAATTTCTTCTCGGACGCCGGTCAGTTCTTTCTGTACGTTCAGTGTGTCTTCCACCGTCTCTGCCCGGTCCATTAGCCCCAGCAGAGCCGACTCGGTCGCCTGCTGGTTGCGCAGACGAGCCGTCAGATCGACGTACTGGTCGGTCACGTCCCTGGAAGACGTGTTCTCAGACTCGACCTCTTCTGCCAGGTCACGAAGGAGGTCCATCGCAACGTCCAGCTGTTCGGCCGGGACGCGGAAAGAGACGAACGCGAAGTTGTGGGAGCCGCGAGAGGAGTTGATTACCCAGCCGCCGAACGAGTCGGCGATGCCTTCTATCGCGTCAATGGCGCCGGGGATATCGGTCACTACGAGGGCAGCATCTACCGTGCGGACGATGATGCGCTCTTGTACGGCCACAGAGGGCGTCGGGCCTTCGTCCGGGCCCCTCGAGCCGCCGGAGGTCGATTGCGTGGCCATCTCACTCTCGACCTCTACGATGCGCTCAACGGTGATCGCTTTTGCAGACTCCGTTTCGGCGAAGTCGAAGAAGTCGGGCTCGCTGGGCGCAACTGCCATCTCGTCGCCGAAGAAGTTGCCGTCACCGCCGGAGTCGAACCCCATCTCTCCCGAATTGAAGGACGCCGCCGAGACCGACTTGTCCCCGCGGCCGTCGGAGCAGGCCACGGCCACAATGGACACGACCAGCACCAGTGCTAACAATAGAGTCGACTTGGTTAGGAGATTGCTCCCCATTTTGTTCCTCCTGCGTGTAAAGAGAGTCGATGCAGTCCGACCCTACAAAAATAGCTTGCCTGATGGGAAGACGAAGTCACCGCAGGTTTTGTTCCATGATGTTCTCGAAACATGCCGTTC
>CAVOCN010000246.1:0-2968 GCA_963694205.1 Dehalococcoidia bacterium
AGTTCCGGGGCAGCCTCGGTGCCGCCTACCCGGATCGCGACTTCGAGCTATACCTGCGCTGGCACCGTGAAGGAAAGTTCCCGTTGGACAAGCTCATTACCAGGCGCTACACGCTCGACCAGATAAACGAGGCCTGCGACGCACTGCGGGCCGGAGAAATCCTCGGCCGCGCCATCATCGAATTCTAGCCCGTGCCCCTGGTACCTGGCTCGGGGCTCAGGCCACGGCCGCGGGCTCGAACGGGCACGTCGGGTCCGCCGCCAGGTAGTTTCCTGTCAGGCCGTACGCCCTGGCACGGCAGCCGCCGCAAACAGCGTTGAACGGGCACGACCCGCACTTGCCTTCCAATTTGGACGGGTCGCGCAAATCGGTGAAGACCGGGTGGTTGCGATAGGTCTCGACCAGCGAGTCGGTCCTCACATTGCCGCAGTCGATCGGCAAGAACCCGCTCGGGTGTATCTGGCCGACGTGTGAAATGAAGCAGATGCCTTTGCCGTCGTTGGTGGTCGGCACCCGGGAGCGGTCCGCGCCATCGCCCATCGCCTGCAACATCAACCGGCGGTAGGGCTGCCCCAGCGTCGTTTTCACCCGGAACGGAGCGTCTTGAGAGTACTGACGCAGCCAGTTGAACGCCTCTTCGTGCTGAGCCGGAGACAACAAGTCGGCCGAGTCCGCCCGGCCAGTAATTACGAGAAAAAACACGTCCCACATCACCGCGCCCAGTCCGTCCACCAGCGCCCCCAGTTCGCCAAGACGACCTGCGTTCCGGCGCGTAACCGTCGTGTTCAACTGCACTGTCAGGCCCGCTTCTTGTGCGTCTTTGACGGCCACTAAAGTCCGGGCAAACGAACCGGCCACACCCCTGAACGAGTCGTGGCTGCCAGCGTCCGGTCCGTCGAGGCTAAACGACAGGTGCGAAATGCCCGACTCTTTCACCCGCCGCAGGTTCTTCGGCGTCACCAGCGCCGTCACGCTGGGTGACAGCGACACACGCATACGCTCGCCCGTGTCAGAAGTGCCAAATGGGGCGCCATAGGAAGCAGATGCGTAACTGGCAATCTCGAACAAATCAGGTCGCATGAGCGGGTCACCACCGCTGATGACCAGAATCGGGTTGGGCTCGAACCTCCGCAGTTCATCCACCAGCTCAAGCGACTCTTGAGTCGTCAGTTCCAGCGGGTGGCGTCTGGGCTGCGCTGTCGCGCGGCAATGAACGCAGGCGAGGGCGCAGGACCGGGTTATCTCCCAGAACACCACCACCGGCCCGACGGAGTAGTCGGTCTGCATTTGCGGCCGGGTCCCCATTTGCCGCTGGCTGGGTTTGGCCGCATGGCCGTTAGCTTGCAACCGTAATCTCGGCAACCCGGTCCAGTTCGTTCGCCGTCAAATAGCACGCCGGGTCCGACTCCCAGTAGCTGCCCGTAGCCGCGAACGCACGCGCACGTGAATTGCCGTTGCACAGTGGCAGCACCGGGCAGCGGCCACATCGGCCCAGGAGGGCTCTGGGGGTCGCTTTGAGGCAGAACATCTTCGGGTTGGTCGTGTCCTCCCAAATATCCCCGAAGGGCCGGGTCCGTACATTGCCCAGGGTAAGCGCGTGGGAGAACTGGTCCGGGTGCACGGTCCCAAGAGGGGCAATGGACGAAATACCCACACCGGACGAGTTGCCACCGTTTAGGGCCAGCAGCCTGGCCGCCTCTTCCACTTTGTCCGGCCGCTGTTCGGCGAGGCGCATGAGCAGGTACGGCGAGTCGGCGTGGTTGTTTACCGTCAGAACCTCGACGTCGAGGCCTTTTTGCACGAATCTGTCCGACCACTCCATGCACCGTTCCATCGCTACTCTGGTCTCATCGGAAGTCAGGGACGCCCGGTCGCTTATCTTCTCCCCTCTGCCGGAATAACCCAGATGGTAAATGCATACCCTGGGAATGCCCTCCCTCTCGACCAGTTCAAAAATCTCGTCGAGGTACTGGTGGTTGTAGCGGGTGAGAGTGAACCTCAGGCTGACCCGGAGCCCTTCTGCCAGCGCGTTACGGATGCCCGTAAGCGCGTCCTGGTAAGCGCCTTTTGCGCCCCGGAACTTGTCGTTAATCGCCTCCGGGCCGTCTATCGATATCCCTGCGTAAGAGAACCCGGCCGACATCACCTCGCGCACTTTGATCCGGGTAAGCAGCGTCCCGTTGGTGGACAGGCCCAGGCGCAAACCCTTGGACTTGGCGTAGCTCGCCACTTCCAAGAGATCCTCACGAACGAGCGGCTCACCCCCGGAAAACAGCACCACGGGAACCCCATAGTCGGCGAGTTGATCCGCCACGCCCTTTGCCTCTGAGGTGGTCAGTTCCATCGGGTCTGGCGCTCTCTTGGCCGATATGTAGCAGTGGGCGCACGACAGGTTGCAGCCCCTGGTTATGTTCCACACGACAATCGGCCTGTGGTGCACCTTTTTTTGCCGGGGTGGGCTGCTCCCGTTTGTCTTTTCGCCGTACCTGAGGCCGTCCCCAGGAGTCGCCACCCCCGCCCAAAGTCTCGTCAGATTGATCAATTCTGCCCCTCCGGTCAGTTAGCCCATTCCCGCCCCTCAACAGAATGGGGCGTTTGGTCCGATTGGAGAGAATTGTCGGTGTCCGGCCATGCCAACGGCGTGCGCGCCTCATGAGTTGGCATGACCACAGCGTGACAAGCCACGCCGGAGCGGATCGTGTCCTAGTCGTCCTCGGCGATGGGGTCTGCATAAATCCCCCGGTACGACTGGGGCAAAAGTTCAGCGATACTGCGCATAATCTGCTCGGTGAGTCGTGCGACAGTTTCCTTGTCTGGCGGGCCGTCAGGTGCCGGTAGTTTGAATGGTTTGCCAATAGTCACGGCGATCCGGCCCGTCGGGTAAAAAACCCGGTAAAACGGACCGAGATGCCCGGTGCCGGTAATGCCCACCGGCAGCAGGTGAGCGTCCATTGACAGGGCCAGCCTC
>CAVOCN010000247.1:0-2947 GCA_963694205.1 Dehalococcoidia bacterium
CGCCTGCTACACGTACTGCTACCGGGCGACGTGGCAGCGCATGCGGACATGCCCGCGGTGCACCAACGAGACGGAGTTCTGGGACCGACGGGACGCGGTCTTCGAGGTTCCCCGGGTGCAAATAGGCAAGAAAATAGGCAAGAAAATAGGCCAGCAGGGCACCCCATGACGGGTGACGCCGAGCGCTATACCCGATTGCGAGAGCTTGGCTGGAACATGGACGTTCTGCGCCAGGCACGTGTCATGGTCATTGGTGCCGGGGCGCTGGGGAACGAGATCATCAAGAACCTGGCGCTTGCTGGCCTGGGGAACCTGCTCCTCGCAGACCCGGACAAAATCGAGACCCACAACCTCACCCGGTCAGTGCTTTTCAGAGGCTCTGACGTGGGAGACGGCAAGGCGGAAGTAGCCGCCCGCACAGCGATGGAAATCGAACCGAACCTGGGTGTCAGATGGTTCGACAAGAAAGTACAGTCGACGTTCGGCCTGGGCGTGTTTAGCCGAGTCGACGTGGTCCTCGGGGCGGTCGACAACCTGCAAACGAGAAGAGACCTCAACGCGGCCTGTATGAGAACCGGCAAGCCGTTCATAGACGGCGGACTTTTCTTTTTGGACGGAGACGTCAGGGTCTTCGCCGCTCCCTACCCGGCGTGTTTTGACTGCACGCTTTCCGACGAAGAGCGGGCGGACGGACAGCGGCGCTGGTCCTGCCTCGGCCTGTCGAACGAGGACTCGACGCAGTCCGGTCCGGTTGGCCCAACGGCGCCGACAATTAGCTCTATGGTCGGCGGTTTGCAGGCTCAGCTTGCACTCAAGTACCTGCACCGAAACACCGAAACTCTTTACAAAAACCGCATCCCCAACGCCACCCGTATCCGGTTCAACGGGTTCGCCGACGAGTACGAAAGCTGGAGCCTGGGGCGTGACGTGGACTGTCCGACCCACCTGTCCGCCGAACCCATTCACGACGCCGACGTTGAGCAGACGGCTCTGGGCGCCAACTCGACTGGCCGGGATTTGTTAGAACTGGTGCAGCGCACTCACGGACAGGGGGCCTACGTAGACCTGGGCTTCGATCTTGTGCACTCGCTTGTCTGCGGCAATTGTGGCCGCTCGGACCGGAGCCTGCAGCGCCAGGGCGCGGTGCCCATTTCCCAGACGATTTGTCCCGATTGCACAGCGGCGAGTTGCCGGGGCTGCGGCCGTTCGGTGGTGGAGTCGGCTATCTTGAACCCGGAGCTTGTGTTTCCCGACCGCATACAGTGCGCGAACTGCTTTGAGCCCAACGAAATGTTTCTGCGCGAGGCGAGCACGGTCAACCGCATAGAGACCGGCTCTCCAGTACTCGATCACACGCTGGCCGACATGACCGTGCCCATGTTGGACCTGCTCGAAGTGGGCGGCAGCGAAGGTGACGATCGGGCGTTTATAGAATTGACCGGAGACGAAATCGCAGTCTTCGGAGACCGATAGCGAACTGACGTCCCGAGCAGGCGCCAATACGAGGAGCGAGCATGCCCATAAAGATAATCAGGGACGACCAGATAGAAGAAGTCCCAATGGAGGACACTAACCCGCCTCCTCGCATCGTCATCGAGTCGTCGGACGCGCCCGAGGGCCAGCCCCGGTTTTCAGAAACAACAGAGCCAGTCGCTGCGCCAAAAGCGGCACCCCCTGCTGGCAAGTCGCCCGCCCAGACTACGTGGCTCATCGCCACCGGGCAGTGCACGCTGACGAACCTGCGGTTCAGCATCGCGTTTCGCAGAGAGGGCGACGTCTACGACCTCAAGTCCGTCGACAAGGAGTCGGGCGAGAGCACGAGCAACAAGCAGGGCTCACTCGACGGGTCATTCAAGGGCTGGGATACCTTCATATGCCCCCACTGCGGCCACCCCGGCAATGCCAAGCAGCCGACCGAGCCCGTCGTCTACTGCGAGTGCCAGCAGCTATTTTGCGGCGGCAAAGGCCTGGCCAACCGCACCGTAGACGGTCGGGACGAGATGTGGTGGCGTTGCCCGTCTTGCAAGATATATAAACCCATACAGCGAACAATCTCCTCCCTGGACGGCACAGCCATCAAGGGCAAGTAACGCCGCTAGCGCATCAGGCCTGCAGCCGAGCGACTTAATGCTGCAGTTTTTATTACGAGGTAACCCTTGGCCGATATTCGAACGAACAGATTGAAACGCAAGCTGGCCGACGGCGAGATAGTCTCCGTTGCGTTCGGTCCCGTAGACGGCGACCTTATCGAACTTCTCGGCCAGTCCGGTTTCGACGCCGTGTGGTTTGAGGCCGAACACGGGCCCATAGACTTCGCCGAACTGCCCGGTTTCACCCGCGCCTGCGACCTGTGGGACGTCACGCCCCTGGTGCGGGTCTCCGAGAGCAACTACGGCCTCATTTACCGATCGCTAGACGGCGGCACCAACGCCGTTGCCGTGCCTCACATCAAGACCGCCGATGAGGCTAGGCAGGTAGTACAAGCCGCCAAGTTCGGGCCGGTCGGCAAGCGAGGCAACGCCTTCGGTCGCAGAGCGCTCGGTGTCAGTGACTGGCATGCCAGGGCGAACGCCGACACGTTCATAATGGCCATCATCGAAGATGTGGAGGGCGTGGAGAACCTGCCGGAAATACTGGAAGTCGACCACATAGACGCCTTCTTCGTTGCGCCGGTCGACCTGTCCCAGAGCATGGGGATGATTGGGCAGCACGACTCACCTGAAGTATCGGCCGTAGTAGATGCGGCCATCGCCCAGATCGCGGCCGCCGGGCGAACGCCTGGCACGCTGGCGACCGGCAGGTCCTTGCAGCGGTTCGTTGATCTTGGAGCGCGGCTTTTTTTGGTGCCCTGGATGGGCTGGGTGCTGGACGGCGGCCAGGCGTACCTGAGTCGGGCGACCCCTCAGAAGCACTGAGGAGCGCTAGGGCGCAGACGTAGGCGCCGGTT
>CAVOCN010000248.1:0-2947 GCA_963694205.1 Dehalococcoidia bacterium
TCTACATACTCTTTCAGGCCGTCCTCGGCGAACCCTGCGTACATGACCGACGGAAACCCATCCAAAGCCTCCGTCATTTCGGACGCCAGTTCACGGGCCTCGGCCAGCAATGTTTCTGCCCGGTCGAACTCGTCGCGGTGAGTTGCACGAATCGACTCCCCGGACCGGCGGATGAGGTCGCGGGACAATCGCAGACCGGTCTCACGGGCCGCGTGCGAGGCGGCGAACCTTTCGCGGGCCAGTTCCGCTTCACGCGCAAGGCCCGGAATGGCCTCATCAGGGCTTCTTCGGCTCAAGGCCTCATCGCTTTCGCATTCGACCGTCTATTCGTCTTTGCCACTAACAACGCTTAGTTAGCCGGGCCCGATAGCCCTACCAACGCCCGCGTGGCGGCCTCGGGGTCATCGGCCAGGGTCACCGCGCTGGCCACGCAGATAGCGTCCGCGCCGGCTGCGAACACGCTGGCGGCATTGGAGGCGTTTATCCCGCCGATGGCTACAACGGGAGGTGTGACCCTGCCCTTGACCTCGCCAACGGTCCCAGTGCCGATAGGCGCTTTGCCGCCCTTGCCCATGGTGTCGGTGGCGAACACCGGGCCTATGGCTATGTAGTCGACGCCATCTGCCTGCGACTGCAAGGCCTGGTCGAAGGTGGTGTTGGAGCGCCCGATCAACAGGCCCGGTCCAACTACCTTGCGGGCATCTGTCGTCGATAGGTCCGACTGGCCCAGGTGCAGGCCAGACGCCGAGCTAAGGGCGGCCACATCGGAGTCGTCGTTGACGATGAATAAGGCCCCACTCGAAGCGCACAGGGCGCTTATCGCCGAAGCGGTTTCCACGATGGCACCCTTATCCGAGAGTTTGTCTCGCAGTTGGATGGCCGAAGCACCGCCTTTGAGCGCGGCTTCCGCCACTTCCGTTACCGGCCGATCACCGGTGACTTGGGGATCGACTATCACGTATACACCGGACAGCCTCTTCGCCGACGCCGCCCGGACGTCCCCGGCGACCTTCTCGGTCGCGCGTTCGAGCACCCGGCGAGCTCGCTCCACCCACTCTCCAGCCAGAGGCGATCCAGCGGACTCGTTCAGCTGCGCCAGCGTGTCGAGCGTGCCTGCGGTCGAGCCAATTGTGGCCAGCGCCAGTCCAGGCACGTCGATAACGGCGGCGACGATAGATGTACGCCGTTCCCGCAGTGCGTCCCGGTCCAGGTCCTCGGTACCGGGTATCGGCACCGACTCTCTGAGCATCTTTAAGTCCGAGTACAGGCCCAATGGGCCGGTCACGAGTATTTCGAGGAGACGTAGGTCTTCTAACAGAACATTGAGGTGGGATTCGACTATAGGAAGCATGATCGGACTTTCACTCGTGTTTCTGAGGTTTGCAGGCCGCCGAAACGGCCAGAACAGGGCCAGCGACAGGCAGCGAGTTCGGCGAAAATATTAACACGCGACCGGCCGGAGACCGGGTACAGGCCAGAGAGCAGCCCTGCTCAGAGCTCTACGGCGTTCTTGAACACCTCGACTGCGGCCATGTCACGGCTGTCCATCTCTATGGCGACCACGTCGATGCGCCAGTCCCGGTTTTCTGCCCTGTGTTGAGCCAGGTACGTCTGTGCAACGAGGGCCAGCTTGCTGCGCTTGCGGGCATTCACGGACTCGGCCGCAGACCCGAATGCGGGTCCCGATTTGGCCCGAACCTCCACGAATACCAGCGTTCCGTTGTCCTCGGCCACCAAGTCGATCTCGCCGACTCTTGCCCGGTAGTTCGCTTCCAGAATCTTGTACCCGAGCCCTTCCAGGTGGCGCCGGGCAATCTTTTCACCGCGCCGTCCAAGACTGTGTCTGGGGTCTCCGCTCACTTCGTTCGCTCTATTTGCTCATCGCTCCTGTACGGCGTTGGCTCGAATCCCCGCTCAAATCCGGGTAGTCCTGGCTGCAATTCGGGCACGACCGGCTCAATGACTCTCGCGTCACTTTCTGGTTCTATTGGCACGTTGAGTCGCGTGAGTCTATCGGCAAAAATGCCCGCCGCCTGGGCCTTCACGCGCACCGGCGCAAAGGTGATGCGGTGTATCTCACACGGCCCCAGCTCGTCGAGCGCCGCCATGTGCGCCGTCGAGCCGTAGCCCTTGTGGCCGGCGAACCCGTAGCCAGGAAACTCGTCGTCCAAGTCCTGCATTACTTGGTCACGCGCCACTTTCGCCACGATCGACGCCGCTGCTATTGAGGTGCAAAGTGAGTCGCCTTTGATGATCGACCTCTGGGGCAGGTTCGAGTCGGGCAGGGGGAAAGCGTCGAGCAGCAAATAGTCAGGGGCCACCGTAAGGCCCTCCAGTGCCCGCATCATTGCCAGCCGCACCGCCGGTACGATGCCCAGGCGGTCGATCTCTTCTGGCGACGCAGAGCCGGTGGCCATAGCCACAGCAGCTTCGGAAAGCATCGGCAACACCGTCTCTCGCTGCTTTGCCGTGAGTTGCTTGGAGTCCCGAACCAGGGGCACCCAATCGCCCGCTATAGCAGGGGGCAAAATCGCGGCCCCGGCGAACACAGGTCCAGCTAGAGGGCCGCGGCCGACTTCGTCCAGGCCGGCGATGGCGGCGTAACCGGCGGCTCGAAGACCGTCCTCCTCTCGCATCGTCGGTAGGACCCTGGCCGATTTGGCTCGGGTCACGTTGCCAACTTCATCGCGTGTAGGGCGCGAGGGCGATTAGCTGTTCAGGCCGCGTTGCAGACCCCGCAGGTAGGCGGCCTGGCCGACGTGCTGGCTCTCTTCCACCAGCAGATGGCTCCACATTCGCCCTATCGAGTACTCCGCCTGTTTTGCGTCAGGGCAACGGTCCATGTCATCCTCTGTAATCGAGCCAAGGTATTGGAGAGTGTCGGCCCGTACGGCATCCAGGTAAGCCCACAGATCGCTCATCTCACAGGCAGGCATGCTTTTTACCT
>CAVOCN010000249.1:0-2930 GCA_963694205.1 Dehalococcoidia bacterium
CACTTTCGAGCGCGTGTTGATGCTCAATGAAGTCGCCCTGCACTGCCAGGACGCCGATTGTGGTCATAGGGGCGCTTGTCGGCCCGTTATGTCCTCGGGCCCTCTACCAACCACGCGTGGCCAGCTGCTCTTCAACGGGCATGGTGCGCACGTCCAGCCCCGGCATGGCGTCACCAAGGCCTGTAGACACCTCGGCGATTATGTCTGCGTCCATGAAGTGGGTAGTCGCCTTGACTATGGCGTTGGCCACCAGCGAGGGCTGGGAGGACTTGAAGATGCCGGAGCCGACGAACACGCCCTCGACGCCTAGCTGCATCATCAGCGCTGCGTCCGCCGGGGTGGCGATTCCCCCTGCTGCGAAGTTCACTACGGGGAGCTTGCCGGTTCTGTGAATTTCCTGCACCAGCTCGAACGGGGCTTTCAGGTCCCGCGCGGTGGCCATTAGCTCGGCCTCGTCCATGCCCTGGATGCGGCGAATTTCGCCCAGGACCGTGCGGGCGTGCCTGACGGCCTCGACAATGTTGCCGGTGCCCGCCTCGCCCTTGGTGCGGATCATGGCAGCGCCCTCGCCGATGCGCCTCAAGGCCTCACCCAGATCGCGGCAGCCGCATACGAACGGGACGCTGAACTGGTGTTTGTCGGTGTGATTGTTCTCGTCGGCCGGGGTAAGTACCTCGGACTCGTCGATGTAGTCGACGCCCAGCGACTCGAGTACCTGGGCCTCGACGAAGTGGCCGATACGGGACTTGGCCATGACCGGAATGGTGACGGCGTCGATGATGCCCCGGATCATGGTCGGGTCGGACATTCGGGCGACGCCGCCGTCCTTGCGAATGTCGGATGGGACGCGCTCGAGCGCCATTACGGCCACTGCGCCAGCATCTTCAGCAATTTTGGCCTGGTCTGGAGTGACCACGTCCATAATGACGCCGCCCTTGAGCATCTGGGCCAGGCCGCTCTTAACGCGCCATGTGGCTGTCTGCGTAGAGCCCGCTTCTGTCTTGGTGTCGATAGCCATAGTTTTCTCTCCCCGTGTTGCTTTCCTTGCCGCCTGGCAAGCTTTAGGCAGCAGATATCATTACCCCGGTCAATGGCTCCGCGCAAGGGCCAGTTTTGTACAATCATGGGGTACCAATTGTGCAAGTCCTGATTTTGTCGTTTCTAAGGGAGCATTGAATTGCAGTCTCCGTTTGTCGCGCTCTCTATTGACCCGGCTTCCAAAGACACGATCACCAAGCAGATATACGACCACATTCGTCGCATGGTGCTGAGCGGGAGCATCTCGCCCGGCTCCCGGCTACCGTCGAGCAGGGACCTGGCCGGACGGGTGGGCATTTCGCGTAACACGGTGCTCGCGGCCTACGACCAGCTGACCGCAGAGGCGTATTTAGAGGGCAGGGTCGGCTCTGGCACGTTCGTGGTGAGAAACCTGCCCGATGCGTATCTCAGGGCGCAGCTTCGGCCCCTGCCAGTCAGGGAGATGGCGGGGCAGCGGGAGCTTGCAAGCCGACAGAGCGGCATTTCGGCCGCGCTGGCCATCGCGCCAAAGGTCCAACCCAGCAGGCGGGCGTTCCGTACGGGGCTGCCCGACGCCGACACTTTCCCGTTCCAACTCTGGGCCAGGCTGGTTTCTCGTCGGTACCGCGACCGTGCCCCCGAGCTTTTTGATTACCAGGACCCGGCGGGGTACGGGCCACTGCGGGAGGAGATCGCCCAGTACCTGTCCGACGCTCGTGGCCTGCGCTGCAACCCTGAGCAGGTCATCGTCGTCGGCGGGTCTCAGCAGGCCCTCGACCTGGCAATGCGTCTGCTGGTCGGCCCGGGCGATGTTGCCTGCGTTGAAGACCCTGGCTACGCCGGGACCCTTGCGGCAGTGAGGGGTTCGGCGGCACGCGTCGTACCCATACCAATAGACGATGAGGGGTTCGAGGTGGCAACGGCCAGGCGGCTGGCACCTGACGCGAGGCTCATCGCCGTGACCCCCTCGCGCCAGTACCCGCTGGGCGTGACCATGTCACTGGTGCGAAGGCTGGAGCTACTGGAATGGGCGTCCCAGACGAACGCCTGGATTCTGGAGGACGACTACGACAGCGAGTACCGCTACGAAGGCCTCCCCCTTGCGGCGTTGCAGGGGCTCGACAACGAGGGCCGGGTTATTTACATGGGCACGTTCAGCCGGATTATGTTTCCTACGCTCAGGCTGGGTTACGCGGTGGTGCCGCCAGACCTTGTCGATAGCTTCCGGTCTGCCAGGGCACTGAGCGATAGGGGGTCGTCGTGGGTGGAGCAGTCGGCGATGACCGAGTTCATCGCCGAGGGCCACTTCGCCCGCCACGTGCGCAAAATGAGAGCGCTATATGCCAAAAGGCAGGCCAAACTGGTCACCGAGGCAGAGCGCCAGCTAGCCGGGTTGCTGGACGTTCGCACCGAACCGGCTGGGATGCACCTTGTGGGCTGGCTGCCAGAGGGGCTCGATGATGTACTTGCTTCGGAAGCCGTGGCGCGGCTAGGGGTCGAGGTGGAGCCTCTGTCGGCGCTGTCGGTCGAGGGCCAGGGTAGGGGGCGGGGCGGCCTGATGATGGGTTACACGGGCGTCACCGACTCCGAAATTGAGGACGGTGTTGCCGCGATGGCCGAGGCCCTCAGTGGCCTCGGCCCAAATTCGTAGCTGCGTTAAGGCCCATTTGGACCCGGCGATAAGGTCCAGCCCGGCTAGACGCCTTTAGACGCCTTTAGACGCGAGGAATGCCGCCAGGTCGGAGGTGCGGCAGCTGTAGCCCCACTCGTTGTCGTACCAGCCCACTATTTTTACGAAGTCGCCGTCCAGGCAGATGGTCGCCAGCCCGTCGATTATGGTGCTGTGCGGGTTCTGCTTGAAGTCGCTGCTCACCAGGGGCTCATCGGTGTACTGCAAGATGCCCTTCAGGCCG
>CAVOCN010000250.1:0-2929 GCA_963694205.1 Dehalococcoidia bacterium
CCTCTTTGTAACAAAGGTTTTTGACTCAGGAGCGCAACAACAATGCCTTCCAGCGACTTCCACGGCGTAATAACGCCGCTACTCACCCCCATCACGCCGGACGAAACGGTGCACGAGCCCTCGCTCCGTAGCCTGGTTGACTACCAGATCGATAACGGAGTCTCCGGCCTGTGGGCCTCGGGCACGACCGCCGAGTTTGCGTCATTCACCGAAACTGAGCGCATCGCCAGCATCGAAATAGTGGCCGACCACGCATCGGGTCGCGTCCCCGTCATCGCCAACATCACCATGCCCAGTACCGCTCTCACAATTGAGCTTGGCCGCAAGGTCGTGGGCCAGGTCGGCGCGATCGCAGCAACGCCCCCTTACTACTACCCGCACTCCCAGGAAGAGCTAAAGACCCACTACAGGCTTATCAGCGACGCCCTCGGCACCCCGGTCTGGGTGTACAACATCCCCCAGATGCACAAGACCGCCGTAGCCCCGGCCACCGTGGCCGAACTGGCCTTAGAAGGCGTTGTCTCAGGCATCAAGGACAGTTCAGGGGCGGGTGAACTGCTGGCCGAGTTGCACGTGCTGCGCGCCAGCAAGGGGTTCGATCTGGTCTCGACGCTGGGCACCATGTTGAGGGCAACTACTGGTGTTGCCCTGGGGGCCCAGGGCATCATCCCTGGTCTTGCCAACGCCATTCCGGCCATCCTGTCCGGGGCCTGGGAAGCCGGCCGCACCGGAAACACCGAAGCGGCAAGTGCCTACGACGCGCAAATAATGGCCGGTCTCAAATTGCAAACGCTGGGCCAGAGCGGCAGCAGCGTGCCGGGCTCCGTCTACTCTGGGCTAAAAACAGCTTTGGTCTATATGGGCGTCATCGAGACCGACCACGTCACCGCGCCGTTCATGCCCCTGACCGACGAAGAGCGAGCGCAGATCCCCGGCATCCTCAAGAGCCTCGGACTGGACGCTGGCAACTAGTTTTCAACCTGACAAGACACTAGGGTTATAATCGGGTTAGGCCCGCGACCAATTGTTTGGTATGGATGTGAAGTGGCGGGCAACCCGAAGCCGGGCATTAGGAGTCTCATGAGCAACGAAGAATTTAACTTCGCGGCGTTTTCGTCCAACCCTTTCTACCAGAAGCTGACCGACAGGCTCATTGAGCTTGCCGAGGTCAAGGACGGCGAGCGCATCGTCGACCTGGCCTGCGGCACCGGGCTGGTCACGCGTCGCATCATCGCCAACCTCAGGGGTGCCCGCGACACCGTCATAATCGGTGTCGATCATTCGGCCACAGCCCTGAAGCAGGCCGTTGCAGACCTGAAAGACGTCCGCGACACGGCCGTCATGTTCGTCCACAGCCAGGTAGAGCACGTCTCCGACGCAATCAAAGACAAAGTGGACGTGGTGTTTTTCTGCAACGCCATCCACTACGTTCCCGACAAAGGCGAGTTGCTCGACCGCATCGCAGGCACCATCAAGCCCGGCGGCAAGCTGGTGTTCAACACATCTTTCTATGAGGGACCGGTCGATGAGGCCACCCGGCTCTTTTTACGCAAGTGGATGTTCAAGGCACAGCGCATACTTCGCCGAGAACACGGCCTGTCCATCCAGCGGCTGGAAAAGGTTGAGTCCCGCAAGCAGCTAACGGCACAGGACTACCGGGAACTGCTCGAAGGCCACGGCTTCAAGATAGCCAAAGAAAAAGTTGATGCGGTAAAGGTGCCCCTACAGGGCTGGCTGGACATCTCAGCCTTCTCCGACTTCATCGAAGGTGCCATGCCCGGCGTGCCCCTCGACAAGGCCTCCCTGGCGCTGAAGAAGGCCGTACGAGAGACCTTCGAAGAGATGAAAATTACCTACACGACCCGCAACTGGCTCGACGTAGTGGCCGTCAAGGTCTAAGGGAACTCTCCGCGAACCAGGTTCGCTCTAGGGCTCTTCGGCTCTCGGCCTCATCGCTTTCGCGATCAGGGTCCGTTCGGCTCCAGCACTATCTTCCCCGCTTCGCCGCTGGCTAGCAGGTCCATCGCCTCGGCGACGTTCTCCAGCGGCATGCGGTGGGTAACCAGCGGTGCAAGGTCCACCACGCCCGTCTCCAGTAACAGCCGGGTCTTGTACCAGGTCTCGAATATGCGCCTGCCGTTGAGGGCCAGAACCGTGAGGTTCTTAAAAATCATGTCCTCGGCCACGTCAATCAGCACCGGCTTGGACGGAATGCCGAACAGGTTGACGTAACCACCCCGGCGCACGCCTTTGAACGCACCGTCTATCGCAGCCGGAGCGCCACTCATCTCCAAAACTATGTCCACCCCGTAGCCGTCCGACTGGGCCAGCCACGCGGCCGTTTCCTCGCCTGTGCCAAGTTCGGGCTTAAAGACCTCGTCCGCGCCCATCTTGCGAGCAAGGTCGAGGCGATAGTCGTTCACGTCTGAGGCGACCACTCGTGACGCTCCAGACGCCTTGGCGATGGCGATGGAAAACAGTCCGATTGGGCCGCAGCCCAGCACGCCCACGCTCTGGCCTGTCAGGTCATTGGCCAGGGCCGCGAACACCGCGTTGCCGAACGGCTCCTGTAGCGTCGCAATCTCCGGCGGCAGCTTGTCGCGGTCGGTGTGCCACAGCACCTTCTCCGGAACCGCGACGTACTCGGCAAAACAGCCGTCCCGGTCCACACCCAGAATTTTGGTCTCCGGGCACATATGGGCTTGCCCTGTGCGGCATTGGAAGCACACCCCGCAGGTCACGTGGCTCTCGGCGGAAACGAAGTCGCCTACCTTCGCACTTTCGACGCCCGAACCAGCCTCCACCACCGTGCCCGCCAGTTCGTGGCCCATGGTGATGGGCGGTTTTACCCTGTTGGCGCTCCACTCGTCCCATAGCCAGATGTGCAGGTCCGTCCCGCAAATGCTGGCCGCCTCCACTTTGACCAGCA
>CAVOCN010000251.1:0-2927 GCA_963694205.1 Dehalococcoidia bacterium
GAAAATCGACCCTCCTTACCGGAAAGCCACCGAGATATATGACCCGACCGACAATACCTGGACCGTCGTGGCAGAAATGTCCTCAAGCCGCGCTTCTCATGCCGCGGTCAAGCTAACGGACGGTACGGTGCTGGTAGTCGGCGGCAAGGGTAAGAAACTAACGACCGAGATCTACGACCCGGTGGCCGATACCTGGACCAAGTCGGGCCTCACCGAGATTCCCCACTCCGAAGCCGAGGCCATTGTGCTGAACGACGGCACCGTGCTGCTTACCGGCGGCGTGGGCCACAGGATCGCCGCCGAGATATTCGACCCCGCCACCGGCGAGTGGTCGAGAATCAGCGATATGAACGACACCCGGTACCGGCACGAAATGATCCTGCTCGACGACGGCAAGGTGCTGGTCATAGGCGGCAACGGCTTTGAAGGCCTCCTCGCCGAAACCGAGTTGTTTACGCCCTAGCTACCCAAAAAGGCCACCAAGTAGGGGCTACTGGTCGGCGGCGATAAGATGAGGGGAGTGCGGATGAGAGCGAATCGTGGTTTCGCCCTGCTGCACTCCCTGTTGCTGCTGGCCACTCTGGTCGGGGGCGTGATGGCTGCGGCCTGTAGCAGCTCTCCGGCTGCGTCCAACGGCGCGGGAGAGCAGGGCGGCTCTGGTGACCAGTCGTCCAAAATCGTGGCCGCAGACGCTGGCGAGTTCGTCCCGTCTGGCGAGATGAAGGCTTCTCGCATTGAGCACTCCGTCGTCAACCTCTCAGATGGCCGCATCATGGTCATTGGCGGCAAAGACACCGGGGCCAACCACAACAGCGTCATCCACGACTCGGCGGAGATATACGACCCCACGACTGGCCAGTGGGACTGGACTGGCGATATGACCATCGAACGCCACGCCCTGGCGACCGGTGTTCTGTCGGACGGCCGCGTCATCGCGGCCGGGGGACGCGGCATCCTTGCGCACGCCCTCCCGGACGTGGACATCTACGACCCGGCGACAGGCCAATGGACGGCCGTCGCGCCCCTCAATGCGGCCCGAGACCAGGTGCCCGGCGTGGTGCTCAATGACGGCCGGTTTCTCATCTCCGGCGGCACCAATCGCGACTACGGCCACCTCGACTCAGTCGAGATATACGACCCGGTTGCCGACGGGTGGACCGAAGTCGCGCCCATGTCGATAAAGCGCGGCCTACACACCGTAACGGTGCTAAACGACGGGAGAGTGTTGGTGGCAGGAGGAGGCAAGTTAGACGGCCCGTACACCAAGACCGCCGAGATTTACGACCCGGAGTCCGACGTCTGGTCGTCTGCGGGCGAGATGAACGTGAGTCGGGCCAGCCACACTGCCACGCTCCTCTCAGACGGCCGAGTGCTTATCGTCGGCGGCCGGGGCAAGCGAAACAACGCAGAACTCTACGACCCCGTGGCTAACACATGGACCCGAACACCGGACCTCGCTGAACCCAGGGCCGACCACTCCGCAGTATCGCTGTCCGACGGCAGGGTAATGGTCACCGGAGGAGTGGGGAACCGCAGCTCGGTGGAGGTCTACGACCCTGTGGCTAACACATGGGCCGTGGTCGCTGCCATGCGCGATTCTCGCTACCGCCACGTGTCGGCGCGGCTGGACAGCGGCGCGGTCATCGTGGCCGGTGGTAACGGCGTCGAACGGCTGCTATCGGCCACGGAACTTTTCGCGCCCTAAGTTGCCCCCTTAAGTCGCCGACCCTAAGTCGCGGAATCGGGCCCCCGGTTCGCCCAGTCCATCGTCCGTTCCATCTCGCCGTTGAGGATGCCTTCGACGATCTTAGGAATGCGGGCAATTGCGTCGTCTATTAGCTGGCGCTCTGGCCCAGGCGGCGGCCCCAGTACGTAGTCAATATCGTCACTGCCCCCGTCGGGGCGACCCACGCCTATTCGCAATCTTGGGAAGCTGCGGTCGCCCATCGACGAGATTATCGACTTCATGCCGTTGTGACCGCCCGGGCCGCCGGCGGCCTTTAGCCTCAGTCTCCCCGGCGGCAGGTCCATGTCGTCGTAAACGACCAGCAACCGGTCGAGGCCGACGCGGTAGCGGTCCAGCAGGTACTTAACCGCGATCCCGCTCTCGTTCACGTACGTCCTCGGCTTCGCCAGCACCACGTTGTGGCCGTCTATGACGCCACCGCCCAGCGCGCACGTTCGCCGCTTGTCCGCCAGAGGAATGTCGTAGCGGGTCACCAGCTTGTCTACTCCCCAGAAGCCAGCGTTGTGCCTGGTACGTTCGTACTTCCGGCCGGGGTTGCCAATGCCAACGACAATCAGGTCCGGTGTTGCTTCCGGCTCAGACGAGCGTTTCCCGCCTTTGCCTCTGCGTCCGGGCCCGGTCAGCATGTCCAACAGGTCTGCACCGGGCCATCTTGTCTTTGGACGACCCATGTTTATTCGCCCTCCGATGAAACGAACTCACGGAGAAACTCCGCCACTTCGTCGTCCAGCACGTTGGCTACCTTCGCGGCGTCGCCCGCCTGCACCAGTTGTAAAAACTTCGTCAAGCCCGGCTTATCGCGCTGGTCCAGGACACGGCCCGCCGCGACGGCGGCCAGCCTGCGACCGTGCTCGACCATACCCTCTGTCACGCGCTGAACTATGGAATTCGCATCTGGAACCGCGTCGGCCAACGCGAGGTCGCAGCCCAGGCAAACCGGGGCCTTGCTCAGGTCCGGCTGCGTCGGTGTTGGGCAGGACTTCACTGCGGTCAGGGCCGACTCGTACTCATCGACAACGTCGGGGTCCACCGGCTCGCCCAGTTCGGACATCCGGTTCAGACGATCGATAGCACCGACCTGGGTTGCGAGAGCGCTCAGCGTGCGTCTCAAGTCAGTCCCGCGCTGGTGGTAAGCGCCGTGGTGAGCTTCGTAGGCGACTCGGAAGTCTTGTTTTAGCTT
>CAVOCN010000252.1:0-2904 GCA_963694205.1 Dehalococcoidia bacterium
GACCTCATCGGAAGGCCGAGCATGCTCCAAGAGGCGACGCACGATGGTAGAAATTCGCCCGGCCATCTCGAGGATAGTCTCGGTGTGTTCAATGGACTTTTCGGAGTTCAAGTGACGCTCGGGGTTGCGCAGCATCATCTCGGCTTGCCCGGCTATGGCGAACACGGGGTTGTTAATTTCGTGCGCCACACCTGCCGCCAGGGTGCCCACGCTGGCCATTTTGGCCGACTGGACGAGCTGGGTGTGCATACCCTTGAGTTCGAGGATGCGCTCTCGCAGTTCCTCGGCTAGTTCTGCTTTGAGCCTGGCTTCGTGCATGCTTCGCTTGAGGGCGAAGTAGGCGATGACCGTGGGGATCATGACCAGCAGCAGGCCCCACCAGACCTGGGCTATTAGGACGGCTGCCAACAGGCCGAGGGCCAGCATGGCACCTTCCTGTATGGCCTCTAGTGCGTAGGGCTGGGCCCAGATTTTCCAGAAACCGGAACCTTTCCTTACGGTGACCATGGCCGAGACGGCCAGGATGTTGGTCGCGTGCAGGGCCGCACCGGCGACTATGCCAGCAACGATTGCGCTGCCCGTGAGGGCGATGAGGGCTCCGTCTGGGCGAATGGTGAAAAACACCATGCCCCCGGCGACCGCTGCTAGTCCCGCCACCCCGATGTTGAAGGCTACGGCCCTGACGGGCGCCTTGATGAGAATTTGGGGAAAAAGCGTTCCGCCAGCCGCTACGGCCACTGCCAGGGCCGGGTGGCCGAGCAGTACCGCGGTGAAGATGGGTACTGTGAACAGCGAGGCCTGTGCCTGCCGTGACAGCTCTACCGGGAACCTTCCGGCCAGCGCCACCAGGACGATGAGGACGGGGTAGACCCATATTTGGGTCGTACCCGAACTAATCGGCCAGACGAAGGAGGCGACGACCGCCAGTGCAGCTGTCACCAGCAGCACTGTGGCTATATATGACCATGTCAGGAAATCTCGAGACATCTTGGTCCTAAAACTCGAAAGTTCGATCTAAGCCGAGCATCAAGACAGGGTTGCTGCCTTGATGCTTGGGAGATCTGATGCTAGTTGTCGAGGGAACAAGTCAAAGGCTTGCCAGCGACTCCGCGGCAGACGGCGGATTCGCCGTTGGAGGCTATCTCGACCACGACGGGCGAGCGACTCTTGCCGTTGGCGGCAACGTTCACTTCGACGTCCACACCGACCTGGCCGTCGCGTTCGACGAACTCACTGTTGGTTGTGACGCGGCAATCGGCCGGTCCACCCGTGGACTCAAAATCGAGGTTGGTCTCGGCGCCTTCTTCGACGTAGAAAGTCACGTCGATGTCGCCACCAGAGTTGCACCAGGTCTTGTCTGGGCCGAACACGGTGACGTTGTACTGGGTGCCGTCGACCTGCACCTGCGGGTCGAAACCGCTCCACTGAATGCCACCGTAGACCACCGGAACTGCGATAAGCATCAACAGAAGCGTTGCGCCAATCGTCGCGAGCGCGCATGAGGCCGGAGAGTTTCTGCAGGCAGCGGACGTACTTGAAGCCATACTCCAGCCTTAGTTCGTCGCACCACACAGAGTCGATCTCTTGAAGAAATGGGCCTTTGTATGCGTTGGCGGCTTCGGACAGGACCGCTTCCCTGCCCGCCGTGTCCGATTCTTTCAAGCGATCTGCGCTGAGTATGGCTTCGTCGAAACGGGCGGCGTCGAACCTGTAGGTCCAGCTCGGGTTGAGCTGGTAAAGCTCTCCGTCTCTGTCGATGCAACTCGGATACAGCGCCGACTTCATTCAATAAAGGGTGGAGTGAAAGTTGGAGTTGGCCTTGGCGGGTGAGATTTCCGGCCACAGCCCTTCGATGATTTTCCCTTTAGCCAACGGTTGCGACCGAACTAAAAAGTAGAAGAACATCTCCCTCGCCTTGGCGCTGCCCCAGGCGGTGCCCGGAATTCGCGCTCCGTCCAGGGTCACCTGCACTGCCCCGAATGCGGAGGCTTCTACGCTGGGCGCGGCGGCTACCAGAGCTGGCGACGTTGCCTGGGAAGCGCCCGTGTCGTCGTCGCCTTCGTGCACAACGGCGTGCTTGTTGATTTCGACGCTGAGTTTTTTGAAGAACTCTTTGTCGCTTCCCCGGCTGGCTGCGTATTGGATCATTAGCGGGGTACGCAGCAACTCACCCATGAGGAAACGCGCACCGCCCATTTCTTCGCAGACTCTCGCCACTGTCGCAAGCGACGACAGCGCGTCGGTGTACTTGCGCCGCAGAAACAAGGCCTGGCCCAGGTGCAGCTGTGCCCTGGCGAGGGCCCGCCTCTGCTTCAAGGGGGTGAGTACGTCGACGGCTTGTCTGAGCAGTCGGGTCGCCTCTTCGAAGTCCTGACTTTCGTAACTGAGTATTCCCTGGGTGACGTAGGACAGGCCGAGTTCGTAGGGCTGGTTGAGCTGGGTGGCCATCGCGATGGCTTCATCGATGGAACTGTTTGCCAGGTCCGGGCGGCCCGACAAGCGATGCGTCTCGGCAACCCCGATGAGTCCGACGGTCACGAGGGGCGGCTCAATGCACTCGCGGGCCAGTTCCATGGCCCGGTTGTACGCCTTTTCGGCGCCGTCGAGGTCGCCTTTGTCGCGGTAGATGTCGGCCAGGGACATGTGGGCGTAGCCCTCGTCTCTCGGTCCAGCGTGTTTGACAGCTAGAGTGACCGCCTCTTGGGCCAGCGCCTCGGCGCGGTCGTACTGGCCCTGGAGGTTATAGAGCACGGCCATGTTGTTGAGCGTGACTGATAGCTGCTCGCCGTTCCCCAGCTCTCGCCACCCCTGCCGGGCGTTTTCAAAGTGCGTGACTGCCATTGCCGAGTCGCCCAGTAGGGAATACACAGAGCCCAGGCTCCCGTTGACTTGCGATACATGGAA
>CAVOCN010000253.1:0-2903 GCA_963694205.1 Dehalococcoidia bacterium
TAGCAGGCGGTGCATCGAACAACGTCCGAGCCCGGTTTGAGGGGCTCGCGTGTGACCGGGTCGACCACCGAGGGTAGGTCGAGGCCGGGCCAGTCCAGCGTTATCTCTGTCGCCCCTTCACCGGGGTCTTCGGCGTAGAACAGCGACAGGCGCTGTGCGCCCCAGTTGGCGAACTCTACATCGGAGAATCGGAACGTACCGCGGTCTCCGGCCCGCTCGACTGCGGTCTTGAGGCCGGGCAGACGCAGGGACACGAGCTTGCCGGGAGAAGCCTTGCCGGTGAGTTCGATCTTCTTCGCCTCCATGGTCTCGCCTTCCAGAGGAGACACGACCTCGATGGGCCTGAGGCTTTCCACCGTGAACCGGGCTTGCCGGGAGACCTGCTCGGCCGTCGTATCGGTGACGACCAGCGAGTGTTCGCCCGAAGCCAGCTTCACCTCGGTCATCGCCCAGGCGTGGTCGACCCCCACTTCGGTGGTCTGGTCGGGGAGCCCCGGCAACTGCAGCGCGATGGTGTGACCCGGATTGCCTGTGCCAGCCACCACCACGCTGCGGCCCTCTATAGACGAGCCGTCCATGGGGAAGCGTATGCGCGCGGGTTCAACCAGCGACCGGGTGACCCGTACTCGCCGTTCAGCCGTTCCCCTGTTGGAACGGATCGGCGTGCCCTTGGACCGCTGAATGCGAATCAAGCGGCTGCTCTGTACTGTGCCGGGCCGCTAGGCCCGTCGGTTATTCGGCCGGTCACGGGGCCAGCGGTACGCCGACGTCGTAGAGGCGGCTCACCAGCGCGGCGATGCCCAGGTACGCGCCCATTGCGACGGCGAGGCCACCCACGACGAACCCGGCGGGACGTACGGCAGATTTAAAGAATGCGAACACGTCTTTCACTCGCAGCCGCCATGTCGTCCACATAACGCGGCGGGAAAGAGCCGACAGCTTCGCCTCCTCACCCTCGTCAGATATGGAGGTGACGACGTTCCGCACCCCCATGCAGATCTCAAGTTCGTGCCACGAACCGGCGTGCGAAATTTCGTGTGCGAGCTTGCGCGCCAGGGTGTGGGCGAGCCGCGTGCGCAGTGCCGACTGCGCCTCGGCGACCTGTATGGCGGGGATCATAGTTACATAGTCGTCGGAAAACTCCCTGGCCAGCATGGATGCATCCAGCAGTTTTTCCGGGTGACCCACGGGTACTCCACCGATGATTTCTTGCAGCAGGACACGCTCAATGGTCCGAAGAATCTCCGTGGGCAGCTGGCTCAGGCGCGGGCTTCCGGCGCTTTCACCCAGTTCGGGTGTCATGGTCCAGATGGTCAGTGCCTCGTGCAGCATCTGTTTACGGTCGGCGCGCTGCAGGCTCATGTCGAACAGCCGGTTGACCCGCATCCATACCGAGTTGCAGGCGCCATCTACGAATTGCCGTCTGAGCGACTTGTTGATGGCCCGCCGGTCAGAACCAGGGCAGGTGCCGATGGTCTCGATGACCTCCAGGGCCAGTTCCAGGTCAGCCGGGCTGGGACCAGTGCCGCGAGACTCGTCTCCCGGCTGACCCACGTCGAGCACGGAGGTGACGAACGACTCCAGGCCCTCGCAGACGTTGGTGGCCACCACGGCGATGCGCTCGTCGTTCGGTGCTATCTGGGAAACGCCTCGAAGCTGGTCGACCACGTCGAGGGTCTGCTGCAATGTGAGGTTGACCGGCTCGGCCTCGTCCTGGCCTAGCCGCTCTTCTATGCGGGTAAGTGCGCTCTCAAAGCCTTCGAGGTCGAAGAGGTTTTCATTGACCTCGCGCTTGAGCGCATCTACCTCTTGGTCACGCGGGCTGTCAGCAAGGGCGGCCATATCGGTTTCCAGCATGCCGCGCAAATGCGCGATGCGGTCCTCCACGTTGGTAAGCCGCCCCGCAAGCTCGAACTTGTGTCGAAGCTGCGCAGCGTTACGCTCGCGGTCTTGCCGTTGCTCGCTCAGTTCCAGGGTTTCCATCGGATATCCCCTCTCTAATGCTGGCCCGGATGAACCGGACTCTGCTGGCAGGCTGCGTTTGGACAGCCGGTCAGCCTATCTCTACAACCGCCGTGCGCCGGGACCCCACACCCCGGGCAGTTGTGCCACTCCTCGTGCCCTGTCAGGGGGCCGCTACAGTAAGGGCAATCGCCTTCGGTTGAATCCACTTCGACGAGTTCACCCCTGTAGGCATTTGCCGCGCCCATAGTACCGGACCCTGATTTTTCCCCCTCAGGACCAAGGGATTGCTCGGTCTCGACCCTTATTTTAGGCAATATGGAGTCCTCTGTGTCCGATGGACCGAGGGGACCGATGAAATAGCCCGTCAGGTTGCGCTCGCCATAGCGCAGCGACACACCCTCGCCGTCGCTGTCTAACGACACGTGCAAGAAGGACGCATCTCCAGTTTCGATGGCCTGCCCCTCGCCCGGCCCGTGCAGCACGCCCACCGCCGACCCCGGCCTCTTGCGCCGAACGTCTGCTGGCAGCACCCTGTCTACATAAAGCCAGTCGATACCCCGCCTGCTGTTTCTCGTGCCCGCCAGCCAGCCGGATCCGAAGGCCCGTGACCTGACGGCCGTGGCCGCCGCCGCCGACAGGAACACAAGCATTTCGCCGCCTGCCACGTGCCCGGTCAAGCGCCAATCGGCGTCTGGCAGGTCCAGCGGGAATACGCCCCTGAGCGAAGGAGCGCTGAACAGTTGAGACTCCCCGAACGCCTCGATGGCTGCCCTGTGTTTTCGGAACCAGCTCGACGCTCGTTTGTTAACAATGTCGTTGGCCGGGCGGCCAAAAAGGCCGCGAAGCCTTCCGGTGTCGGTTCTCAGCCCCACTAGCGTTTCGGTCAGGGCGCCTACCAGCGCCGTGACGCTGGGGGCCTGTTCCCACACCAGTCCCGG
>CAVOCN010000254.1:0-2890 GCA_963694205.1 Dehalococcoidia bacterium
TGATTTCGATAATGGTAGTGAGCTTGTTCTTCGGTGCGTACTCCTCTAAATACACAGCGGCTCCCACTCCTATGGGCACGGCAATGAGAGCCGTCAGGCCCATTATCCAGATGGTGCCGAACAGCGCCGACCGCAGCCCGGCCTGTTCCGGGTGGCGGGAAGGGAAGTCGTTTACGAAGTGCCAGCTAAGCCAGGGGGCGCCCTGTATGACCACCTGCACCAGCAGAATGCCCAGGCCGACTATGCCGACCATGACCGCCGCCAACAGGACGAAGAAAATTATCGTGCCCATTCGCTTACGGAACTGTAGGCGGGGGTCGAACTCGCTCTCTCGACCCGTGTTCTTGGCGATCATTCGTACTTTTGCCGCCAGCGTCGCACGGCCCAATGGCCGAGCAGGTTCATCCCCAGCGTAATGACGAACAGCAGCAAGCCCACAGCGAAGATGGTCCTGAACTCAATCGACCCGTGCACCGCTTCACCCAGGCTCAATTGCACAATGTAGGCCGTCATCGTCTGGATGCTCTCGACCGGGTTGATGGTCAGGTTGGGAGTCGCCCCCGCGGCTATGGTCACGAGCATGGTCTCGCCAATAGCCCGTGAGATAGCGAGGATGAACGACGCCACAATGCCCGACAGCGCGGCCGGAACGACTACTCTCAACGAAACTTCAAAGCGGGTCGCACCCAGGGCGTACGCCCCGTTTCTGAGCGACCGGGGCACGGCCACCATGGCGTCCTCACTGAGCGACGACACCATGGGGATGATCATTATTCCCATGACCAGGCCCGCGCTGAGCGCGTTGAACACCAGCAAGTCAGGCATGGCTTTTTGTATCTGAGGAGTGACGAACGTCAGGGCGAAGTACCCGTAGACGACCGTCGGCACGCCCGCCAGCACTTCTAGCACGGGCTTGACCACCCTACGTACCTTGTCGTGCGCGTACTCGGACAGGAAGATCGCCGCTCCCAGTCCTACGGGCAATGCGAGTGCGGCGGCGATTAGCGAAACAAGCAGCGTGCCGCCCACCAGGGGCAGTACCCCGAAAGACGTCGGCTTGAGTATGGGCGACCAGCGGGTGCCGGTGATGAACTCCCAGGGGTTGACCTCGAAAAAGAAGCCCCATGCCTGGTAAAGCAGCGTAATGACGATGCCCATGGTCGTGGCGACCGACAGCAGCGCGCATAGCAGCAGCACCCACTTGACGACCTTCCCGGCTACGTCGTCGGAGTCGCGGTTGCGCTTGAACATGCCAGCGCGTTTGCCGGAGTCCGGGTTGCGCCGATCCCGATTGCTAATCACCCTCGAAGACTAACTGGCCGCAGTAGCCGGGTCGTTAAGGAACCGTTAACGACAGGTTAATCGTCGTTGCCATCCCGGCTACGCCCAAGGCCAATCAATTGGGAGTTAGTTCACCCCAGACGGCCAATTTAAGCTGCCAATTTAGGCTGAAGGCAGGTTCGGTGCGGCCTTGAGGGTGAAGGTGAAGCGCGTGCCTCTGCCAACCTCGCTGTTGACGGTAACCTTGCCGCCGTGAGCCTGGACGATGTGGCGCACGATGGCCAGCCCCAGCCCGGTGCCGCCTTCTCGCCGCGACCTGTCTACTTTGTAAAAGCGCTCGAACAGGTGAGGCAGATGCTCGGGCGGGATACCCGGTCCCGAGTCGGCCACGGTTACTTCGACCAGTTCACCGGCGTTGTCCGGGCCGTTGCCAGCCTTCTTCGCCGTTATGCGAACCTCCCCGCCGTCGGGGGTGAACCGCAGCGCGTTGTCGATGAGGTTGACCAGGACCTGGCTTATCTTGGCTTTCTCACCGAGTACGGGCGACAGACCCACTGGGATGTCGCATGCCAGTTCGACGCCACCGCCGTCGGCCTGCATTTGTAGCCGATCCATGACACTCTTGACCACCGGTTCGAGTTGGAACGGCTCGACGTCCATTGCCACCCGGCCGCTCTCCAGTCGCGAAAGCTCCAGCAGTTCAGTGACGAGCGCCGTCATGCGGTCGACCTCGTCGTTGATGCGTTTTAGGAAGTCGTCGGCCTTCTCCGCGTCGTCCCGCGCGCCAGCCTGGAGCGTCTCGACCATCGCCTTAACCGACGCCAGCGGGCTGCGCAGTTCGTGGGACACGTTGCTAACGAACTCGCGCCGCGTCGTGTCGATACGGCGGCGCCTGGTCAGGTCGTGCAGAGTGAGCAACACACCCTCGGCACCACCCTGGATGATTGGCGTGGCGACCGCGCTCACAGTACGGCGACTGGCGGCCAGAACCACCTCTCCGTCTTGCTGTTCGTCCAGTTCGATGGCCTCTCGAACGAGCTTCATGAGCTCGTGGTCCCAGACCACCCCGGCCAGGCGCCCTCCTACGACATCGCGTCCGGAAAGGCCCAGCATCCTCTCGGCCGCCGTGTTGAGCAGCGTAACGTCACCGTCCGAGTCGGCCACCACTACCCCGTCCGCCATGGTGTCCAGGACGGCCGTTAGCTTGGACCGCTCTCCATTGAGCGCCGTTACCGTGGAACGAATAGTGCGAGCCATGCGGTTGAACGCCACGGCCAGGTCGCGGGACTCGTCGTTGCCCAGCGCGGGTACCCGGTAGTCCAGATCTCCCGACGCTAGCTGCTGTGCTCCGGCCGTTACTGCCAGCACCGAGCGAGTGGTCCGGCGAACCACGTACCAGCCAAGCAGTATTGACAGCGCACCGACGAGTACGGCAGACACCACTACTGTGATGATGACCCGGTTCACGTCTCCGGTGACAGACGAAGTCGGCACGCCTACCCGGACCGCCCCAATCACCTCGCCGTCCGCCTCAACGGGCACGGCTGCATAGCGCAGGTCATCGCCGTCAAACGCCGCCACTTCACGTGACGTTTTGACCACCCGGCCC
>CAVOCN010000255.1:0-2890 GCA_963694205.1 Dehalococcoidia bacterium
AGTCAAATCGAAGCAGGCGATCATAGTATCTTCGTGGGACTCGTAGAGGACGCTCGCGTTATTGATGAGTCAAGGCAAGGGCTTTTATTCTGTGATCGGGCTTTTTGGCGAATGGTTGCAGTTGATTGAAGTTGATATTTTGTCATCGGACATCAAGGCCGCTCGGCAGGCGAAATCAACATCTTTGAGGGACCCAAGGCCACCTACCAGGCCGTGATCAGATCTTCGGCGACCTCGATGCGCCCAGCCCAATCATCAAACTGGCTCGGCACCGGCCACCACTTTTCTGTCATGTAGCCGTCCGATTTCACCGGGACTGAGATCCAGAATTTCGCTCAGGACTTCATCAGTGTGCTCACCGAGGAGCGGGGCTGGCCGCGGCGGAAGGCGATCTTGCCCGGTGTCGAGAGGTGAACCGGGCATCAGATATTGCCCGATGCCCGGTTGTTCGATGACCTCGAGCATGGCGTTGGCCGCGGTTGCTCTGGGGTCATTCTCGAGCATTTGGCGAACAGTTTGATAAGGGCCCCAAAGCACCCGGTGCGCAGCGAAGGCGGTTGCAACCTCAGCCAGGCTCTGCGACGCGAACCAGGGCTCGAGTATCCCGGCGATCGTTTCCCGCGCATTGAAAAGATCTCCATCGCTACGTAATTTGAAGCCCAAATTCTTCTCGACAACCTCTAACTGGGACTGCAGGCCAGCTGCTGCAATGAGTCCCTTAAACTGGCGCGGGGTGATTGCCACGACCATCACCCTCCGGTCGTCTGCGGTCACGAAGTCGCGGCCGAACGCACCATATAGATAGTTCCCATACCTGCCCCGGTCGTCGTCATTAACCTGGACCTCGGCAATTTGTCCGAGATGCCCAAGAACGGCAACAGCAACGTCGGACAGCGAAAGTCTCATCAGCCGACCTTCGCCGGTCCGCTGTCTGAATCGGTCGGCAGCCAAGATTCCCGTAGCCGCGGTCATACCTGTCACCAAATCCCAGGTGGGAACAACAGAGTTCATAACACCGCCGAAATCGTCGGGGCCGGTAATTTCCGGGAACCCGACAGCCGCGTTGACCGTGTAATCAACCGCCGTACTGCCATCGTTGTTGCCGAGAATGTGACACATGATCAGATCGCCGCGTAGCTCGGCCAGGTGGTCGTAGTCTAGCCACGCACCGACAGGGTAATTCGTTAGGAAGATCCCAGCGTCCGGACCCGGCGCCGTAATGAGGGAGGTGGCAAGTTCCCGGCCCTCCTCAGACTTCAGATCCAGCACAACCGACCGCTTCCCCTTGTTGAGTCCTGCCCAATAGAGGCTCCGACCATCTCCAGTTATTGGCCAGCGCCGATGGTCGAGGCCTCCACCTATCGGATCAAAACGGATAACGTCGGCCCCTAGCTGCGCAAGAGTCATACCGCCGAGCGGCCCCGCCACGAACGCGGCACCTTCAACGATTCGCATCCCACTCAACAGGCCAGAGGCCACCGAGTATTTGCGAGTGGGGGAAGGATTACTCATGGCTTCCAGTGCTGGCATTGTCAGTCCAACCATTGAAGAGAGCTTCACGCACGTCAGCGACCAACGCTGCCCATAACTCACCCATCGTGTCGTCACTCATGGCGTACGGACCACCAAAGCTCCCGTCGCCCAACAACTCCCTCATGCGAGTAGCGCTGGCGGCACGCAACGCCCCACGGTCGACCATTGGCTTGCGATCTTTGGGGGTTGGGGCGGCGCCGACACGCGTCCAAGGAAAATTCTCCACCCATGAAGCATGGCCGGCCTCGGCGTCGACTTCGTTTGCCAATGCCCACACGGACGGCTCGGCGAGGCCTCCATGAAACAGGACTTGGGTGTCGGGATGCTCACGTTGCCAATCTCTCGCGACGTCGAGGGCGGGAGCGTTTCCGACGTGACCGCTGACGAGGAGCATGCGACCGAACCCATGGGCGACGAGGCCGTCCAACACGTCACGCACGACCTCCACATAAACACCGGGGCGTAGAGTGATCGTTCCCGGATACTCGGTGAAACGGGGCGTGAGGCCGAACGGCAAGACCGGGAGAACCGGGACGGCGGTTCCTTCTGCGGCTTCGATGGCACATCGCTCGGCCACGATGGCGTCGGTACCAAGCGACAAGTACGCATGTTGCTCGACAGATCCGAGCGGAACAACGACGCGGTCGTCCTCACGGAGATACGCTTCGAGCTGCATCCAGTTGTAGTCGTAAAGCCTCATAGCGTCTCGTATACTATACCTGCCCAACTCCGGTGTTCTGAACAGAAAGCAACAATATGAGATTCGCCACAGTGCTTACTGCCGACCCACCGGTACAGGAACAGGTTGAGCTCGCTCTGTTGTCCGAGGAGAACGGGTTCGACGATGCCTACTGCTGGGACAGCCAGATCCTCAAACAGGAGGCCTCTACGCTGATGAGCCTTCTCGCCGCCAGGACAGAGCAGGTCGGTCTCGGGTGGTGCGTCACCAACCATGTGACCCGCCATCCAACTGTTACGGCCAGCTTCCTTGCGACGCTTGCCACCATGGTCGGTGGCGACCGCCTCACCTGTGGTATCGGAAGTGGCGGGAGCGCCGTACGCTCCTGGGGTGCGCGACCGGGCACGCTGGATTCGCTCGAATCGGCCGTGCAGATAATTCAGCGACTCACTGCGGGCGGCCAAGCCGAGATCGATGGAACGTCAGTGACGTTGGACTGGGCGACCGGAGGGCGAGTTCCTGTGCTCGTTGCAGCATCTGGTCCGAAGTCGCTGCGCCTGGCAGGCCGGGTCGGCGATGGCGTCGTTCTCACCGCCGCCGATCCCGTGTTCGTGGCGTGGTGCATGGACCAGGTTCGCAAGGGCTGGGAGGACGCCGGGCGTGATGGGTCTGGCTTCC
>CAVOCN010000256.1:0-2869 GCA_963694205.1 Dehalococcoidia bacterium
GTGAGAGAGCAGCCAGGCGTCTAACAGACGGGTCGACAGCCTGGCGGCGAGCGAGTCGCCGCTTGCCAGCCCGCTCGCGTCAGGTCCGACCTGCACCCGGTCGCAGACGTCCAGCCCGATGACGATGGCTCGAACACCGCTGTTTAGGACGCGCTCGGCCGAGGCAGGGTCGCAGTAGAAGTTGAACTCGGCGTGAGGTGTCACATTGCCGGGGCAATCGAACGCACCGCCCATTACCCATATTCGGCGTATTAGCGCCGGGAGGTCTGCGTCGGAGTTCATTGCCGCGGCGATGTTCGTGAGAGGCCCGAGGGCGATGATTTCGAGCGCCCCGGGGTACTTGCGGGCCGCCTCGACGATAAAGTCGACCGCCGTGCCCTGCTGAGGAGTTGCTATAGGCGTACCGAGATCGACCGTCAGGCCCGTTTCGCCGTGGAAGCGGTAAGCGTACCGGGGAATTCCCTCTGGGGGCCCGTCGGCCCCTTCCCACACGCCGATGTCTGGTCTGCCGAGGGCCTGGAGTACGGACAGCGCATTGCGAGTGGCATCGGCTATGGAGACGTTCCCCGCCACAGTTGTCAGACCAAGAATTTCCAACTCGGGGGATTGCAAGGCGATGGCGATGGCCAGGGCGTCGTCCGTGCCCGGGTCGGTGTCGATGATTACCGGTCGAGGGCTCAAGGCGACGGCGTTACCCGGGCTTTTTGACGCCCGAGCCTCTCGGCGTAGGCCACCCAGGCGTCGGAGGAGGTGTGGGCGAACCGGACGCCGAGGTCGGCCTTTATCTTGTCGGTGCTGGCCGTCCACCGGTGCTGAATGAACGCCAGGCCAGCCGCCGGTGCCTCAGACTGCAGCCTCAGGGCCCAGCTAGCCTCGGCGATCGTATATAGCAACGGAGCCGGCAGGCTGACTACCGACTTGCCCAAGAGACTGGCCATTTCGCGCCAGTGTAGGAGGCCTTCACCGGCAATGTTGTAGGTGCCCGAGACGCGCTCGCGCAGACTCATATCCAGCACGTCGATGAGGTCGTCTTCGTGCAGGAGCTGCATGGGCGGGTCGTAGCCCCACACACCTACCAGCACCCGCTTGGCGAAGGCACGGGACACGAAGTTGTCGGCCGTCGGGCCCATGACCGGGCAGCCCCTGAGCACCCCTACGCTTATGTCCGGGTGTGACGTAGAAAATTCGGCGATGAGGCGCTCGGCACCGAGCTTGTCTACTGCGTACTGGAAACCGGGCAACGGGCGGGGTGGAGAGTCCTCGGTCAACCACTCAGGGTTGTCGGGGTGCGGCCCGTAGATGGTGGTGCTGCCGAAGTACAGGAAGTGTTGGGCACCGGAGGCCAGGGTGGCCGACAGGGCGTTCGCGGTGCCGTTGAGGTCCACGTCTCGGATGGCCGACGCGTCCCTGCCGGGCTCCAACACGAATGCCAGGTGAACGACGGCGTCCGGGGCGAACTCGGTGAACAGCGAGTCGAGGCTGGCCCGCACGTCGTGCGTCACGTGCGATACGTTTTCCGGGTAGGGCTTCGAGGGCGGCCGGATGTCTACGGCCAGTATCGCCTCGACCCAGTCCGCCGACGCGATGCGTCGTATCAGGTTGGAGCCGACGTACCCGGAAGAGCCGGTGACTGCTATGCGCATGCCAATATTCGCATGGGGAAGGCTGGCTACGCCTCGTCTTTGAAGTCGAAGCGCAGCGTGCCGAGTCCGGGCACGTCGAACCCCATTCCGATTTTGTGGGGCCCTTCCGACAGCGCTACGCCTTCAACGATTATCTCGATGTCCGTATTCATCGCCAGGGTGAAGGTTTTTTCTTTCGACACCTCGGCGAAGCTGGTGCGCTCGCCGCCCTGCTCAAAGGAGCTCGTCTCTATCGCCAACTCGTCACCGTCGAGGGTGAGGGGCCACAGTTTGTAGGCGTAGCCCGAGCCCAGGCCGTTCCTCAGCCGGAACGAGAACCCGTTTTCGCGGCCGGTCAGGCTGCCTTTAACGTAGAGCCTTCTCAGTAGAAATGCCGGTACGCTCACCATGTGTTAAACCCCCCCGGTTCGCATTTTGTAGATGGCTTGTTCGCGCTCGACGACGTCTACGGGTAATTCACCCACATCGCCGATCATAAGAGCGTAGGTGTGTATTTTTGCCACACGCTCGATGAGAGAACAAACCCTCAGCGCCTCTTTCAGCGTCCTGCCCACGCCCACAGAGCCATGGTTGCGGATTAGCGCTGCGCTGCGGTCTTGTAGCGCTTCGCAGACTTTTTCTGCCAGGTCTGCCGAGCCGGGAAATGCGTACTCAGAAACGCGTATTTCGCCGCCGACGTAAACCACCATCTCGTCCACGATGGGGGGTATCGGTCGGCCCGTCACGGCGGACACCGATGAGAACACCGAGTGGGTGTGGATGACCGCTCCGGCGTCGGGCCTGCGAGAGTAGATTCCGAGATGCAGCAGTGACTCGGACGACGGTGCCAGGTCGCCTTCCACGGGCTCTAGGTCCTCGTCAACCACGACCACGTCTGACTCGGCTAGTTCGGTGTACGGCACACCCATTGGAGTGATGGCCATAAGCCCGTCTTCGGAAAGGCGCATGCTGACGTTGCCGCTGGAGCCGGACACCAGCCCGAGCCGGTCCATTTCTCTGGCCGTGGCGGCGACCGCTGCGCGCTCTTCAGTGTAGCTATCAGTCACCCTGGTTCACGCATATGGGCCTGCTTGTACCTCTATTTTCGAACTCGGTGATTTTCGAACTCGGCCGACTTAGAGTTGGAGGGCCGAGAGCGCGGAAGAGGCCTCGAGCCAGCGTTCGTAGTGGTCTTCGTACTCGGAGGCGACAAGTGCGCTGGGGGAGACCCGGGTCATTTCCTGGAA
>CAVOCN010000257.1:0-2868 GCA_963694205.1 Dehalococcoidia bacterium
TCCGTGTGGTCGCTCACAGCCCCAATGCGGACCCCGGCGCCGTCGCCTTCGACACAATAAATGCAGCAAAGGCGCAGGGAGCAGACGTCGCCATCATCGACACCGCCGGGCGTCTGCACACCAAGGCCAACCTCATGGAAGAGATCAAAAAGATCCGCCGTGTGGTCGAGCGAGCCGAGGGTGGAGACCTGCGGGTCGTCATGGTGTTGGACGCGACCACAGGCCAGAACGGACTCCACCAGGCCCGGTCGTTCGTAGAAGCCGTCGACTGCGACGGGGTCGTATTGTCCAAACTCGACGGCACCGCGAAGGGCGGCGTCGTCCTGGCCATAGTGTCCGAACTGGGACTGCCCATCCTGTTCCTCGGCACCGGTGAGCAGGTAGACGACCTCGCGCCCTTCGACTCCGGGACGTTCTCCGAAGCCCTCTTCTCGGCGTCCGGGGACTAGCCCTTTGCTCGACGCGGTCCTGTGGCTCATCGGGATCGAGGTCATTGGCCTGGTCACCATACCGCTCGCCTACGTCGCCCTCGGCGGCCTGAAAGACCGGGGTCTAACACTGGCCAAGCCGTTGGGCATGTTGCTCGTCGGCTACCTCGCCTGGATACTCAGCTCCGCCCACATCCTGCCCTACGCCAGCTTCGGCCCCCAGGTGGCGCTCATCTTGCTCGCGGCGGTCGCTGCCTTCGTGGTCTATCGGCGGGGCGAAGACCTGCTCGCCCACATTCGCAGCCAGTGGAAAGTACTGGTGGTCGCCGAAGTCGTCTTCCTCGCCGTCTTCATCGGTTGGACGCTGTACCGGGCGTTCGACCCGGCCATAAGCCACACCGAACAGCCGATGGACCTCGCATTCCTCAACGCGTCCATGCGCACAGAATTTGCGCCCCCGGAGGACCCGTGGTTAAGAGGCGAGTCGGTCAGCTACTACTACTTTGGCTACTGGATGCTCGGCGGTCTGGCCAACCTCACGGGCGCCGTATCGACCGTGGCCTACAACCTCTCATTGGCCCTCATCCCCGCCATGGCCGCCGCCGGGGCCGTCGGTCTGGTGTACAACTTAGTTACCTCAGCGGGGGGCAGGCTTAAAATCGCGCTGGCATCCGGCGTACTCGCAGCGGTCTTGTTGGTGGCGGCGGCAAACCTTGAGGGTGCCCTGGAGTTCATGCGCGCCAACGGCCTGGGCTCGAGCCGTTTTTGGGAATGGTTGTCAATAGACGGGCTCGACGGCTCTGCACCCGAGCTTACCGAGAGCTGGCGACCGAACGAGTTCTGGTGGTGGTGGCGCTCCAGCCGGGTTATCAACACCTTTGAGGGTGGGCAGGGAATCGACTTCACCATCCAGGAGTTCCCGTTCTTCTCCGCGCTTCTCGGCGACCTGCATCCGCACTTCATGTCCCTGCCGTTCGTCGTAGTCTTCCTGTCCCTGTGCGCCAACTTCATGTCTGCTAGCAGACCCCTGGTTACTCGCGCTGGCAGCCTGGCAAGCGTGTACCGGTGGCGCGGCCCGATAGCTGCGGGCAAGGTCTGGTTCCGGGGCTTCGCGCCCGGCCTGCCGTCGCTATTGTTGCTCGCGCTCGCGCTGGGCGGCCTGGGCTTCGTCAACGCCTGGGACCTGCCTGTGTTCGCGGCAGTCTTTCTCGGCGTGGCTAGCCTCAGGGCCTACGCCGTGCGGGGGCCGTCCCTGCGTGAAATCGCCGCATCGGCGTTGCCGGTGAGCGCAGTCGTCATCGTCATCGCCTTTATCTTGTACCTGCCCTACTTCGGTTCAATGCAGAGCCAGTTCTCCGGTATTCGCCCGGTGATAGATGCAACCACCCGCCCTGTTCACTTCATCGTCGTGTGGGGTCTATTGCTAGCCGCCGTCTTGCCCATGCTCGTCGCGATCTTCTGGTCGACCCGGATTAAGCCCGAATGGCGCAGGACGGCGCTGGCCGCGCTGGCCATCGCATTGCTGCCCTTCATCGCGTGGCTGGGCGTGCTGGCGTGGGGTTCGCAAGGCGATGTCAGTGCGACCGGGCGATTCATCCAATTGCTCCCATTGATGGCGTTGATAGGCGGCGGCGTCTACGCGGTGTTGTGGGCATTCCGGTCGGGGCATCGGGTAGTGCGAGGTAACGCGCTCCCGCTCGCCCTGGGAGTGTTCGGCCTGTTGCTATTGCTCGGGCCAGAGCTGGTCTTCGTGGGCGACCAGTTCGGCAGCCGTATGAACACGGTGTTCAAGTTCTACTACCAAGCGTGGATCTTACTGTCATTGGCCGGGGGCTTTGCGCTCTACTACTGGTCGTCCCGGTTCGATGCACTGACGGGATACAAGCGGGCGTTGGCTACGGTGTGGGCGGGGGCGTTCTGCGTAGCGCTGGTCATCGCCCTCTACTACCCGGCGGCTGCACTGGGCAGCAAGCCCGACCTGGCGAACGGTCCCGTCGGGTTGGACGGCCTCGCGCACCTCGCCAGCGGCAATACAGACGAACTTGAGGCCATCCAGTTCCTCCGGGCCGACGCCGACAATGGTTCCGGCATGGTGGAGGCAGTAGGCGGCTCGTACACCGAGTTCGGCCGGGTGTCCTCGGCCACCGGCATACCCACCGTGCTGGGCTGGCCCGGCCACGAGCTACAGTGGCGGGGAACGTCCGAGGCGTTCGACGGACGCGAAGATGACGTCAAACTCATCTACCAGTCCCCCGATCCCGAAGTAGCCAAGAACTTGCTCGGCCAATACGACGTAGATTACGTGTACGTTGGGCCTCGTGAACGCCGGACATACGGAACCGAGGGTATGGACAAGTTCGACGAATTTATGGACAAGGTCTTTTTGAACAGCACGGTGGCCATATACCGGCTCCGGGGTTCAGGCTCTTGACGGCCCGAA
>CAVOCN010000258.1:0-2855 GCA_963694205.1 Dehalococcoidia bacterium
AGCACCCGAATAGGGGCCGCAGCTCTGGCAAACGATTGGGAGACAGTACCGAATGACGACCAGCAACGAGGTCTACGACGTCATCATCGCCGGACAGGGCGCTGGCGGCTTTTCGGCGGGCATGTACGCGGCCCGCTACCAGTTGAAGCCGGTCATCATTGGTGCCATGTTCGGCGGCGAGACGGCAACCGGAGGCCTGATAGAGAACTACCCTGGCTTCCCGGAGATTGACGGCTTCGACCTGATGCTCAAGTTCCGCGAGCACGCCGAAAAGTACAACGTGCCTATTGTCGATGACAAGCTGGTCAAGGCAGTCAAGACGGCCGACGGTTTCGAGGTTACCGGTGACACCGGCGAGACCTACAGGGGCCGATCGCTCATTCTCGCTATCGGCCGGGAGCGCAGGTCGCTGCGGCTCGACCACGAGAGCGATTGGACCGGGCGCGGCGTCTCCTACTGCTCTACCTGCGATGCCCCCCTACATCGCGGCAACACCGTCGCGGTAGTGGGCGGTGGCGACTCGGCCGTTAAGGGCGCGGTGCTTATTAGCAAGTACGCCGAGAAGGTGTACATCATCTACCGGCAGGGCGAGTTCAAGCGCCCGGAAATGGCCAACCTGAGCCAACTCAATGACACGACCAACGTCGAGCGCCTGTTCGACACGAACGTAGTGGAACTGCTCGGCAACGACGCCGCTGGCCTGGAGTCGATCCGCATCGACCGCCCGCATAACGGCGAGGACGTGCTGAAGGTAGACGGCCTCTTCATTGAGATCGGTGCCGACCCGCGCAAGGATCTGGCCGTGCAGTTGGGCGCCAACATCAACGACCAGGACGAGGTGATCGTCAACAAGTACATGCAGACCAATGTGCCTGGCCTGCTCGCTGCTGGCGACCTGACGGACGCCTCCGGCGACCTAAAGCAAACCATCACGGCGTCTGCGCAGGGTTCGCTTGCGGCCACTGCTGCTTATGAGTACGTCTCGCGACTCGCAGCCGCAACCGTCAGCGCCTAGACAAACTCGAAAGCTCGTAACGCAAAACGACCGGCTCCCCCCCACCCGAAGAAAGGGGGGAGCCGGTCGTTTGTGTGTCTGCGATTAACCGGGTTAGCTGGGTTAACTAGGAGAACTAGTTGTGGCAGCCTCGGCCGGGAATGGAGATGATCTCTTCGACCACGCCTTTGCGCACTGCGACGTAGTTGTCGTACCGGTTGACGGTCAGGTCTTGCTGCGAGCTTCGCAGCTGGAACTTGTCGCCGACCTTCAGAGGCATGTCTCCGTCCGATTCGAGCACGCATAGCTCGTCATGGATGCTGGCGAACTTGACGCCGGGCACGCCTTCAACGACGGGCTCGTCCCGGTTGAGCATGCTGCCGATGGCTCGGTAGCCGATGTCGCCAATGGCGACGCCCGGCCTGGGGGTACTGACGACGGTGCCCAGCACCTTGCCAGCATACTGAAAATGGTCTTCCATGTACGGCAGGCTGGTGCTCATCAGAGCGTAGCTGCCGCCCTCGACGTCTGTTATGCCGGGCACCTTTGCGGCCTGGTCGTATGAGAACGTCTCACCGGACGAAACCATGGTGACTTTGATGCCCTCGGCCTTGATGGCGTTGGCCACGTCCAGCGTCTGCCGGTAGTACTTGAGCGCCTCAGAAATGCGCTCTTCCTCGTCTTTGGGAATGCCGAACATGGCGGAGTGGCTCATGACTCCCTTGAATTTGACGCCCGGCAGCCCGTCGGCGACCTTGGCCAGGTGCACGCCCTGCTCGACGCTTCGAATGCCGGAGCGCGCCATGTTGGTGTCCACTTCAATGGCAACGCTTATGACGGCGTTTTCGGTTTCGGCGATGCGGGAGATGTCGCGCAGGTTCTGTTCGGAGTCGACGCAAATGGTCACGTCGGCCCGCTTGGACATGGCGGCCACCCGCCGAATTTTGTCCTCGGTCACAACCTGGTTCGGTACGAGAACGTCTTTTATGCCGCCCTCGACCATGACCTCTGCTTCGGCGATTTTTGCCGAGCAGACGCCGCCCATAGACCCGCCTGCGCGTATCTGCATGTGCGCCAGCAGCGGGCTCTTTATGTTCTTGGTGTGCTCGCGAATTTTGACATCTGTGTCTCTATAGGTATCGGCGATGCGCTGGAAGTTATGCTCCAGGGCGTCCATGTCTATTAGCAGGCACGGGGTGTCCAGTTCTGCGACGGGCGTGCCGACCGGTGGTCTGTAGTGGTCCATGGGATCTCCTGTTTACTCTCGTAGGCCCTTGCAGGCCCAGTCCTTATTGCGGGGGACCTGGCTATCGGTACCGGCCGCGGGCGGTGACGTCGAAGATAGCTTCGAGTTTGCCGTTGCGGACAGCCATGAAGTAGTCGAAATGGTTGGCTGTTACGGCGATGTCGTGCGGCACGAACCACACCTTGTCGCCTACGGTGAGTTCGGCGGTGGTCTTGGTCATATCCAGGTTGAAGTGCTCGGCACTGAGGTAGATGACCTCGGCACCGGGTACGTTGACCACCCTGGGCAGGCCGGTGTCGTTGCCGTTGGTCTTCATGCCAGCGTCGCCTACGGCCAGCCCCTCTACCGGGGTGCTGCCGACGGTGCCCATGATCATGGCCGCAGCGGCGAGATCGGGGTGACGGCCCTCGTAGCGGGCGTCGATAAGCGCGTAGTTCCCGGCCACTACCTCGGTGACGCCCTCGGTGGCGCCGACGGCCTTGTAGTCACCCGTCGAGCCGATGGCCACGGTCGTTACGGGGAGTCCAGCAGCCTCGATTAACTTACGCGTTGCGAGTGTCTCGTCCATGCCAGCGGGCCGTCCATTGTCCGCCAGGCTCGGGCCCGCGTACGAGG
>CAVOCN010000259.1:0-2846 GCA_963694205.1 Dehalococcoidia bacterium
GCCAGAAGCCTACTTGAAATGGAGCCCCGCATCTCGCCAGAGGTGATTGCCGGGGTTTACCTGTGGGGAAACGCAGCCGTTGACAGCTACGCCCTGACTATGGCGCTGATGACTGCTGCGGAGGCTATGGGCACCACGTTCGTCCGCTCAGAGGTAACCGGACTGCGTGCCGAGGCCGGTTCGGTTGAAGTAGACGCAGGCTTCCGAACGCTCCGCGCCGGGGCAGCGGTGGTTGCGGCCGGCCCCTGGACGACGAACGTACTGAGCAGGGTCGGAGTGCATGTGCCGGTCCGGCCGCTGAAGGGCGAGATTCTCCGGCTCGACCCGCCTGGGCCGATGTTCCGGCACGACATTGCCTACCCTGGCGGTGAGGCGCACCCCAAGCCGGACGGCCTGGTCTGGGTGGGTGCCACGGTTTCCGAAGCGGGTTTCGACACGCTAACCACCGACGCCGCCCGCGAGACGTTGATGGCAGACGCCACGCGAGCCATTCCGGTACTGGCGAAAAGCACGGTGGCCGTCCAAACGGCCTGCCTGCGGCCTGTCTCGCCCGACGGCCTGCCGGTGATAGGCCGGGTGCCCGGCCAAGACGACGTTTACGTGGTCTCGGGCGCGGGCAAAAAGGGCATCTTGCTCGGTCCGGCGATGGGTAGGGCCATTTCCGATCTCGTTATGTCAGGCCGTACGGAATTGCCGGTAGACGAATTCACGCCGGACCGGTTCGCCAAGCCTAGGGCTAGGCGAACTCGGAGAACGTCTCTCCGATAACCCCGAGGGCGTACTCGATGTCGTCGGCGTCGACGCCGGAGTGCGTGACGAAGCGCCAGCCCTCGTCGAGGATGAGGCCCTGTACGCCGCGCTCGGTCAGTACCCGGTTGATCTCGTCCTGATCGTTGAAGGTGACCCCGAAGTAGACCTGATTGGTCTCGACGTCTTCCGGGTTGAGTACCACGCCGGGCAGCCGTGCGAGGCCCTTGGCGAGTGTGGATGCGTTTTCATGATCGTCTGCTAGGCGGTCGATCATCGTTTCCAGCGCGACTATTCCGGCGGCGGCCATTATGCCGGACTGTCTCAGCCCCCCACCCAGGGACTTTTTTATAACCCGCGCTCGCGCCATGTCTTCGCGCGTGCCGCACAGCATGGAACCGAACGGCGCGGACAACCCCTTGGAAAGACAGAAGGTCACGGTGTCGGCGCCTCCTGACAGTTCAATAGGAGTCGCCCCGGTTGCGGTGACGGCATTGAAGAATCGAGCGCCATCTATGTGCACCGGGACACTGTTGCGGTGGGCCAGGTCGACGACGGCCCTGGTTTCCTCGACCGATATGACGCGGCCACCGGTGGATCCATGGGTGTTTTCCATTTCGATGAGGCCTGTGTGCGGCTGCGGCTCGTCCCTGGGGTGGAGTAGCAGGTCCACTGCGTCCAGGTCCATCATGCCGCGCTCGTTGGACGGCACTGTGCGGTAGACGATGCCCCCGTGGGCAGCGGAGCTACCCATTTCGGCGATGAGCGTATGCGCACGGTGTCCAAGGATCATCTGGTCGCCACGGGCGCAGAAGTTCAGGGCAGCAACAAGGTTGCCCATGCTACCGCTGCTCACCAGAATGGCGGCCTCGGTACCGAGCATCTCGGCAGCCATCGCCTCAAGCCGGTTCAGAGTGGGGTCGTCTCCGTAGCCCTCGTCACCCACTTCGGCCTCGGCCATCGCACGCCGCATCTCGGGTGTGGGCTTGGTCCTCGTGTCGCTCTGGAGATCAACGATTCTTATATCAGTCGCCATGTGTTTGTGTTCCTCTAACCAGCTCTTAAGCAGGGTGTGGCCGGGATTTTAGCACCGCCTGGCACTCGCCGGGTGATAAAATCGTGAAATAGGCTGGCGGGCTTCCGCTGGCCCGTTTGGCGTTGCCGTTTTTGCGGATAGGAGCGCGCGAATGGGCCGGTTGGTACCGGTCAACCCGTAAACCGTTTATGGGCATTGAACTACTTGGAAAACTGGTCGCGTCGGTCCCTGAGTTTCAGAGGATCGCCAAGGATCTGCGCGCTCACGATACCAGTGGACGGTTGCAGGTGCTGGAAGAAGCGACGCCGGTCGTGTTGGCCTCGCTCTGGCGCGAGCTGGCTCGGCCGATTCTGCTGGTGACGCCGCGTCCGGAAGAGGCCAGGCGGCTGACCGAGCAGATCGCCCTGTGGGGTGCGCCACACGCCCGTTTGTTCCCAGAGGCCGAGGCTCTGCCTTTTGAGCGCCTGGCCTCTGACACCGTAACGACCCACCAACGCCTGTCGACCCTCTCTTACTTGCTGGCCGCTGGCGATGACGATGAGGCGGACGGACCGCCATTTGTAGTCGCTTCCATTTCGGCAATCACGCAAAAGACCGCTTCATTCTCGGCGTTCGAGACGGCCTCTCAGGTACTGTCGCGAGGCGATCAGATCGACATCGACGACCTGGCCCACAGGTGGCGGAGAATGGGATATACCCATCGGCCGACCGTGGACACGCCGGGAACGGTGGGGCGAAGGGGCGGCATCCTCGACGTATTCCCCATTGGCGCGGATTCGCCCGTACGCATTGAGCTATGGGGCGACGAGGTCGATTCCATAAGAGAATTCGACCCGGTTACGCAGCGCTCTACCGGGATGGTCGATGTCGTCGATATTCCCCCAGCGGCAGAGACCCTGCCCGGCTTTTTCGAGCCCGCAGTCGCTGCGAAAACCATCGGCAACATCGACACCACGGCCCTGTCGGCAGAAGAACGCGAACGGGTTGAAAATGAGCTGGACCGGCTGCTCGACGGCTATGACGTAGAAGAGGTCAACTACTACGCTGGCATTTTCAACGACGG
>CAVOCN010000260.1:0-2835 GCA_963694205.1 Dehalococcoidia bacterium
CGGGTACTCGACTTCCAGGTTGGCGGGGTAGTCGCGGCTCGACAGGCTAAAGGGCGGGTATTTGTCGGTGCCTAGCGCGGTAAAAGCATAGAAAGAAACCCGCCATGACCACCGCAGCACGCCGACGTTGAAGTCGAAGACACCCCTGGGATACTTGCCGGTGAACGCTATGACGAAGAACGCCCAGACGGTCAGGATGAAAAAGGCGGTCCAGAGGAAAAACAGGACCACGATGTGGGGGATGGCAAGGAACCACTTGATGAGCCACAGGAGCGTCCCGGTTTCCGGGTCCAACTCTCCGGTGACTGAGACGGGGTACGGAGCTTCGGTGGCCATTGGGCAGTCTCCCTATTTGGTTCAACCTGCGCTATTGGCCACAACATAGCACAGGGCTGCCAAAGCGCTGGGCCGGCGTTGCGCGCACGCAAGTTCTCTCACCCGATCACCTAGCGCCGACCTGACGGCCGTTAGCAGTCGTCGTTTTTGGTACCGCCGTCCGGCATGAGCGTGTTGCAGTAGTGCACGCCGTCCATGTCTGCCCCTCTGAGGTTCGCCCACGACAGGTTCGCGTCGGTGAGGATGGCGTTGGTTAGCACAGCGTTTTTGAAGTTCACGTTGTTGAGGTTGGCACCGGTGAAGTCTGCCCCGGTGAGATCGGCCTCGGTGAGGTCTGCCAGGTGCAGATTTGCGCCCTGCATGTTGGCGAAACGCAGATTTGCGCCGGTCAGGTCCACGCCGTCTTTTTGCAGGTGATTGCCCAACTGTTCTGCGGCCAGGTCCATCCCCCCGAAGTCGGCACCCTCGCACTGGGCACCGGGCTCGAGGACGCAGTCACCAGCGGAAGACTTGCGCTGGGCCTCGGCGGTGGCGAACACGCTCTCGCTCTCGGGGATGTCCGTGGGCGACGAGACGGCCCCCGAGGCGTCGGTAGGCGAGTCAGTCGGCGAGGTGGCTGGCGAAGAAGTGCAGGCCGCAGCGAAGGCTACTGCCGCAACGCCCAGCAGAAGCGCTCCAATCGACAGATGCATATCCGATAGTTTTAGCTTCATGGTTGCCCCTGTTCACCCCCATTTGGATGTGAGTCTATCCCTTCGCCGCCAGCCCGTCAGAAAGCTCTATGAAATCGCGAACATCGAGGTCTGCGGGTTTGGCCGCGTCTTCCAGTGGCAGACCGTAACGATCAACGTACGCGCCCCTGCACCCACAGGCGCGCGCGCCCAAAATGTCGAAGGTTAGAGTGGTGACGTTGTCGATGGGGTTGTCGGTCACGGGATGCTCCTCATTTGGGGCCAAATGGCAATGGGAGGGCCAAGTGCCAAAAAGAGGGGGCTTGCTAGGGGCTGGGGTCGAAGAACTCCAGGCTGGTCAAAACGCTCTCGACCTCGGCCCGAATTATGTCACTGTAGGCACCTTCAAACACGACCGCTTCAACAGCGAACGTCCTCTCCGCAGTGGTCGCGACAACCCAGGTGCTCTTCCACACACCCTGGCCCGACACCGAGTAGGCGACGTCGGTGTAGTAGTCGACCGCGTACTCGAACCGGATGGCAGGCAGTCCGTTAGTCAGTTCAATTTCCAGTACATCGGTCTGGGCGAACGAAACGTGGCTCCGGGTCAGGAGGGCCATCATGTTGTCTATGTAGCTCTCTGGGGTCCACCGGGAAGTGCCCTCGCTCTCCAGCCGGATGGAAACGAGCCCCTGTGCCGTGGCCGAGGTACCGGCCCAGAACAGCCAGTCTTCGCTGATGAAATTTCGGTGAACATAATCGAAGGCCAGCCACTTGTTCGCCCCGCCTATCCGCACCGACCAATCGAGCGGAATGTCCACCGAGAAACCCTGCGTGAAACTGCCGTATGACAGCGAGGCGATGGGCGTTGCGGTGGGCTCTGCGAATACCAGGCCGTTGGTTAGCAGGTCGATTCTGCTCGCCTGTGCACCCACGTCAAGGGCGAACCCGACGTTTTGTACCGGACGACCTCCGGCCGCCTCTATACGCGAAGTGACGATGCCCAGCAAACGGCCGTAGAGGTCGACCAGTGCGCCGCCACTGTTGCCGGGGTTTACCGCGGCATCTGTCTGAATGTAGTCGGCCCCGGTGTCATCGGAAACCCCGGTCGCAGAAACAATGCCCTCCGTTACGGTCAGCCCTCCGCCGAGGGGGTAGCCGATGGCCAGGACACCGGTCCCAACACGGGCCGTGTTGGCTGAAACGACGGGCAAGAAATCGGGGGTATCCCGGTCGATTGTCAGCACCGCCAGGTCCCTTAGCTGGTCGAAGCCGACTATGTCAGCAGGGAACCGTGAGCCGTCTTCGAAAACTACGGTGACGCTACTTCCCGCAACGACGTGGTAGTTGGTCAGCAGCGTTCCAGATGAGTCGATGGCGACTGCGGAACCGCTGCCGTCAGAGGTCTCGACCTTCAATATTGCGGGGCGAACCAACGCCGTTATTTCGGCGGCGCTCGACGGGCTAGCAGTGGCAGTGGGCACGGGGATCGAAGTGGGGGAGGGGGTCGGCACCCTCGTCGCCGTCGGTGAGGGTCTCGGCGTCGGCGAGGCTGGAGGCCTAGGGGTCGCCGTGGGAGATGGCGAGGGGGCTGAGGTCGGACTAGCGGTCGGCCGCTCACTGACCACGACGGCCGGTGTCGGTGTGCCTTGTGGCACACGGGTCGATGTCGGGCTCGCCGTCTGCCCAGTGTCCGTATCCGTCGTCGGGGCCGGGGTAGATGACGGTAGCGCTACGGCGGTTTCGGCGAGGGCGAGGGTGACCCCGGCCTGCACGGTGGCATCCACGTCAATGCTCTGGGTTACACCCTGAGGGGTCGGTTCAACTC
>CAVOCN010000261.1:0-2826 GCA_963694205.1 Dehalococcoidia bacterium
TTTGGAATCGGCGCCGCACCAAAGCCATGCTCGACGCCCAGGGCTTCGACGTACTGCACCTTCATGAGCCCTTCGCGGGGTTCCTATCGATCGCCGCACTGTCGCAGTCGAAAGCGGTGAACGTGGGCACGTTCCACAGCCTGGGCGGCCACCGTGTCTACCAGATGGGCCTGAGTCGCTTCGGCAACAGCTACTTCCGCAAGCTCGATGGCCGCATAGCCGTCTCGGTACCCGCGCGCGAGTTCATCGGCCGTCACTACCCCGCCGACTACAAGGTAATTCCCAACGGGGTCAACGTAGACACGTTCGCCAATGCCGAGCCGTTTGAGCACCTGAGAGACGGTAAAACGAACCTGCTGTGGGTCGGGCGAATGGACAGGCGCAAGGGCCTGCGTTACCTGCTCGCTGCATACGCCAGGCTAAAGTGGGACTGGCCGGACCTGCGTCTGATAGTCGTTGGGCCGGGGGAACCGGACACCGACTCCTACCGCATCATGAGCGAACGAAACCTCACCGACATAGAGTTCGTCGGGCCGGTACCTGAAGCGGACAAGGCCCGGTACTTCAAGTCGGCCGACGTATATTGCACGCCAGCCACCGGGCAGGAAAGCTTCGGCATAGTGCTGCTCGAGGCTATGGCCGCGTCCAAGCCTATAGTGGCCACATCCATAGCCGGGTACTCCGGGGTAATGAAGGACGGCGTGGAGGGATTGCTCGTGCCGCCAAACGACGGCGAGGCCCTCGCCGACGCCATAGCCAGGCTGCTAAAAGACCCTGCCCTGCGCCTCAAACTCGGCGAAACGGGCAGGCAGAACGTAGAGGCGTTCAGGTGGGAGTCGGTCGCCGACCGGGTGCTGGACTACTACGTCGAGTGCTCCCAATAGGTCGTGCACCAAACAAGCTCGATGAGCCCCAAGCCCGCATGGACCCCAAATCACCGTGAATAGAGACGCGACCCGCACCGCCCTCGCCCGATACTTCGAGATTCCCATCGCTCGTGTGCTCTCGGCCGTCGGCATTTCGCCCAACATGCTCACGCTTGCCGGGTTGCTGGTGGCGGGCGCAAGCGCGTACCTCGTCAGCGAGGGCTGGCTGCTGATCGGGGGCATCGTACTGCTCGCATCTGGCCCGTTCGACATGCTCGACGGCGCCGTCGCCCGGTTCCGGGGAACGGTCTCGCGATTCGGTGCGCTGCTGGATTCGACCGCAGACAGAGTGGCCGAAGCCGGGCTGCTTTTGGGCCTTGCCATCTACTTGTACCGTGAGGATGATCTAACGGGAGTGGCGCTGGCGTTTGGCGCGCTGGCGGGCTCGATGACCGTCAGCTACCTCCGTGCCAGGGGTGAGGGCTTGGGCGTGAGTTCCCGCAGCGGCATAATGACCAGGCCGGAGCGGGTGGTGACGCTGGGGGTCGGCCTGATGGTGGCGCAGTGGTGGGGTCCATTCGCCACAATCGTGGTCGGCGTAATTGCCGGGCTGACCATCCTCACGTCAATACAGCGGCTCTTCGAGATAAAGGGCCTCCTGCAAGAAGCCGAAGAGGGCGAAGAGGCCAACTAGTTTGCCCGGAGAGAAACTCTCAGACCCACCACTGGCGTATTACAGATGACAGAACCTTGCGTTTAAGCCTACTCTCGCTTTTCAATCGGACCAGGCCGTTCACATCCCCATTTAGGCTGCTAACTGGCAGGGGGCTGCTAATTGCGGCTGCGGCATTGCCCGCGCTGCTGCTGCCCGCCAGCACCGTTTTCGCGCAGGAACCGGCAGCCCCAATAGAGGTGCTGTCGGCCACGGCGGTGAGCGAGTTCCCCGTCGGCATCCGGTTCAGCGCTACGGCAGTGGGCGAAAACGAAATTACGTCCATGGCCGTTAGGTTCCGCATCGGCCTGCAGACGAGGGGCGTCTATGAGTACCTCAACTATCAGTCTGCCGACGTGGCCAACGGCGAGGTGTTCTGGCGCACCGCGACCTCGGCTGGCTACATCCCCCCCGAGACCATCATTACCTACAGCTACGAAATAGAGGACTCTGAAGGCAACCTGCTAACCACCGAGGAGCAGGAACTCATCTACGAAGACGCCCGCTTCAACTGGGAGCGCGTGGTTGGGGGGCCAGTAACCGTCGCGTACCACGGGCCGGTCAAAGTGAGGGCCGACGCCGTGCTACAGGCCATATTGGATACCCTGGAAAAGATGGGGCCCGTGCTGGGAGCCGGTATCGACGACCCAATAAGGGTGACCCTGTACAACAACCAGAAAGAGATGCTCGAGGCCCTGCCACCCCGTAGCGCCGCAGTTGGACGCGAACTGGTAACAGAGGGCCAAGCGTTCAGCGACGTGGGCACGCTGCTGGTGCTAGGCGGCGGCAGGCTGGCATTGGGGACCGCGTCCCACGAGGTCACGCACATACTGAACCACCGGGCGGGCCAGAGTATCTTCAGGCGGCTACCGTCGTGGCTGCACGAGGGGCTGGCCGAGTACGGTAACGTGGACCCCGGGTTCTCCTATGACATAGCCTTGGAGTTCGCCATCGCCACCGACCGGCTTTTGCCACACCTGTACATGCAGACGCTTCCCGGCGACCCGGAAGACGTAATCATCTTCTACGGCCAGTCCAAGAGCATCGTTCGATTCATGATCGATCTACAGGGCGAGGTGGGCATGCGCGAACTGCTTTCGCTCCACAAGCAGGGTGTGAACATGGACGACGCCCTCTTCCAGGTTTATGGCATGGACAGGCTGGCCCTGACCAACGCCTGGAGAGACGACATCGAGGCCGAGCCGTACGAGCTGCCAGAAGTTGCCGAAGCGCGGCCGACCCCGGTTA
>CAVOCN010000262.1:0-2822 GCA_963694205.1 Dehalococcoidia bacterium
TAGCGTCGGCCCCTCGCCGCGCCGGGCTCGTGCTACGGCCTCGCCTGCGACCTCGTACATGGCCAGCACGTCCTGCCCATCGACCGTGACGCCCGGCATGGCGTAGCCAGCGGCCCGGTTTGATACCGAGCCCCCGGCGACCGAGTACTCGAAGGGCGTGGAGTCGGCGTAGCGGTTGTTCTCGCACACGAAAATGACCGGCAAGTCCCATATGGACGCCAGGTTCATCGCTTCATGAATCGATCCCTGGCTACTGCCCCCGTCCCCGAAGAACACGACGCTCACCTGGTCTGTGCCCTTCACCTTGGCCGCCAGAGCGCAGCCGGTCGCCACCGGCACATTCGACCCCACCACGCCGTTGGCCCCGAGCATGCCCTTGGCCGAGTCGGCAATGTGCATGCTGCCGCCCTTGCCCCGGTTGGTACCGGTTACCTTGCCCAGTAACTCGGCCATCATCTCCCTGGGGTCCAGCCCCTTGGCGATACCGTGATGATGGCTTCTGTGGTTGCCCAGCAAGTAGTCGTCGTCGCTCAGGTGCGCGCAGATGCCGGTGGGCACCGCCTCCTGGCCGATAGCCGAGTGGGTGGAGCGGATACGGCCGGAGTCCTGTTCCCGCTTGGCCTGTTCCTCAAAACGGCGAATGAGGACCATGGTGCGGAACATCCAAAGGCACTGGTCTTTCGTGGCAGCGGGCATGGTCGGTTGCTTCTCCTGATAGCTAGGCGGTTGCCCCTGCATTCGATATTGGCAGGGGCCGACTGGGAGATGATAAAGGCTGTTTCGACAAGGCGCAGCCCAACGAGTAAAGTTACGGCGAGCCCTACGGGTGCCGTAGCGAAGGCGGTGCGACCCTGACCAGGCAGCGCTTTGAAGGGCGACGCGTTGCGCGTCGAAACGACACGGGAGGAACCGATGGCGACCGAGATCGTGATGCCCAAACTCGGCATGGTAATGACCGAGGGAACGGTGTCCAAGTGGATGAAGAACACCGATGAGATGGTCTCTCAGGGCGAGGTAGTCGCCGAGATAGAGACCGAAAAACTCAACTACGAACTGGAAGCGACCGCCGCCGGTCGTCTACACCGGGTAGCCGCCGAGGGCTCAATCGTGGTCGTGAGCGGCATCATGGGCTACTTGCTCGCCGAGGGCGAAGCCGTGCCCGAGCCCCCCAAGGAGAAGGCCCCGGTGGCGAGAGCGGCCCCGGTGGCCAGGCGTGCCGCCCCCGCACGTGCCGCAGGAGACCCCGTCCCTTCGACACCTGGCGCCCGCAAACTCGCGGCCAAGCTAGGCGTTGACCTGGCACAAGTAACGGCAACCGGGCCACGAGGGCGAATTGTCGAGGCCGACGTACGCGGCTTCTCAGAGTCGGGCGCAGCTTCATCAGGCGCGACAAACGAAGCCGCCGAAGCCGCCGCCATATTGGCCGGGCTGCCCGAGCCGTCCAAAGTCGTGAAAATGTCCGGCATGCGCAAGGGCATCGCCGAGCACATGACCGCGTCCATCAAGGCCACCGCGCAGTTGACGTTCACCCTGGACGTGCCCGTTACCGAGCTTCAGCGCCGCCGCAAAGAGTGGTCGCGAGCCAACAAGAGTCCGGTCACCAACACCCACGTCTACGCCAAGGCGTGCGCGCTGGTCATAGGCGACCTGCCCATATTCAACACCGTGCTGGCGGGCGGCAACATCCACTACTTCGACGAAGTGAACATCGGCGTGGCCGTCGCGCTGCCAGAGGGCCTGATAGTTCCAGTGGTTAAAGATGTGGCCAACACGCCACTGGCCGACGTCGCCAAAAAGACGTCGGAACTGACCAAGAAAGCCCAGAAGGGCGGAATTTCGCCGGACGAAATGGCGGGCGGTACGTTCACCATCTCAGTGCTGGGCACCGTGGACACGTTCACACCCATTCTCAACCGGGGTCAGTCCGCAATTCTCGGCGTCGGTGCGACCCGGCAAAAGCCGGTCGTAGAGGGCGGCGAAGTGGTGGTGCGGGACGTCTGCACGTTTAGCCTGACAGTCGATCACCAGACGGTCGATGGCGCGGTGGCGGCCGACTTCCTAAAGAAGTTCTCGGAACTGCTACAGGCCCCCGACCCCCTGTTCCCATAGATGAAATACGTAAAGCTCGGGCGCACCGGGCTGAAAGTTTCCCGGCTGTGCCTGGGCACCATGTTCGGTGCCGGGTACGTGGACGACGAGCGCGCCGACAAAGTCATCAACACGGCGTTGGACGCGGGCGTCAACTTCATCGACACGGCCGACATCTACCACCTCGGTCGCTCTGAGGTCGTGGTTGGCAGCGCCATATCCCATCGGCGCGAAGAGGTCGTGCTGGCCACCAAGGGCGGGTACCCGATGGGCGAGAGGCCCAACCAGGGCGGGTTATCACGAGGTCACCTCGTGGACGCTGTGGACGCCTCCCTGAGACGGCTCGACACCGACTACATCGACCTGTACCAGGTGCACGTATGGGACCCGGAAACGCCTTTGGAAGAGACCATGCGGGCCCTCGATGACCTGGTGACTGCCGGGAAAATTCGCTACGTGGGCTGTTCAAACTTCACCGGCTGGCAACTGGTCAAGTCACTATGGGCCAGCGACCGCAGCGGCCACGTCAGATTCGACACTGTTCAGCCCCCTTATAATCTTGCTCATAGGGACATAGAAGACGAGCTGGTCGCCGCCTGTTGTAACGAGGAAGTGGCGATTCTCCCCTACCAGGTGCTGGCAGGGGGTGTGCTCACCGGTACCTATGACCAGAAAGCGCCGCCGCCGGGCGACACTCACATGGCGTCTTCGCTTGCGGGGACAGCCCGAGATCG
>CAVOCN010000263.1:0-2805 GCA_963694205.1 Dehalococcoidia bacterium
GTCGCGTCACCGCCGGCCAGGCCGAGCACGACCTCTTTCGCTGGCAGGGCGTCGCTCCTGAGCCAGACGGGGAACAACGTATCCGGAGAGGCGAAGTACTCGGTATAGATAGCCAGCGAGTCGCCCTCTGGAGCGTAGACCTGTGGCAAATAGATGCCGGTCTCGTTCGAAAGCACCGTGGTGTCTGGGTGGCGAGTGAGCCACTCAGACCATGTCGTCAGTTCCACCGGGAAGAAGTCTAGTTTGATGCCGCTGTCGGCCAGCGGGCCAACGACCGGCTCACCGGTGAATTGGTGCCACAGGGTGCTGGTCCCCCGGTCGTACATGAGCTTGTTGCTTCTGAACAGCAGGCCCGACGTGCCGAAGCTGACCGGCTCCCCGTTGATCTTGGCGGAATACACGATTCCGGTACCGCAAAGCGTTCAGTAGGCGAGGGCGATTGGTTCGCCCCCCAGCACGTCGTTCGCCATCTCATGGGCATTGATGACTCTTAGCGGGTAGGCTCGGTGCTCACCGTTTATGGATACGCCGAACAGCCGATCATCGGGCAGAATGTATGCCGCCTCCGCCTCGTCGGGCGTCATTAGTGGCGGGTTTTGCAGGTCGGGAATGCCATCCTTTACCACCCCGCCCCAAACTATCTCGGTCGGGTCGATCCGACTCACCAGCACCCAGGGCATGAGAAAATCGGCGAACAAAGGGTCAATCTGGGAGAGGATATTGGCCTTCCAGTCCAGGTAACCGACCGGGGGTGGGTAGTCGGCCGCGTTGCGTCCGTACCACTCCATCCACTCGTCCCAGGCGGCCAGGCCCGGACCGAAATCCTCACCCGTTAACTGTGTCAGTGCAATGGTGGAGAGCTGCGCCGTGCCGGGCTGCATTATGCGCAAGCCCTCGATGATCACAGCCACCTGCGACCGGTCCATGTTCTCCACGGCCGACGCTAGGGCCAGTATCGTCAACTCGGCGGTGTGAAACCCGCCGGAAATGTAGCGATACATGTTCAGTTCGGGGTCGTAGTCGTCCCCGGTCGGAATGCTGAAGTCCTCAAGCGCGGGCTCCTCCGGTGACGGATCCTCCCTCACGGCCGGGTTCGCGTCCGCGCCGACCGTGGGAGTCGGCACCGGGAAGGCTGTCGGTAGTGGATCGACCGCTTTTTCAAGGGAGGACGGGTCGATTGTGATAGCCGTAGGTATTGGAGTGTCGCCCGCGCGCAGGGCATCGGCTGCGAAAATTTCTTCACCGGAACGTGGCTGCGAAGAATTGCCGTTTCCTAAGGGCACATCGTCTTGACTGTCGCCGCCTCCGCAGGCGACGGCCGCAAGCCCGACCATGACGGCCGCGGTCGCAATCAACCCGGTCAGTTTCTTGTTCAAGTTAGCGTCGTGAGCCTCTCCGCGCCGGGCCAATTATTTTATGAACCATTGAGATACTTCACCCTGCCCTGCAGTGGCAGCAGGTTGGTCGCTTGGAAGTAGGCTATATGCGGCCTGTCGTCTGCATCGAGCGCCAGGGTAACAAGCGGCCCCAGCGTTTGGTAATACGCACCCGATCGGATTTCGTATCTGGCATTAGAATCGGCGTTTGAGGGTTGGATGCACCGAATGACGCTATGGTGTCGCCACCTCGCCCGGCGTGGGTGAGGGGGTTGCCGATCCGCCGTGGCGAGCGCAGGATAATTGCAATTCGGTCTGGGACCATCGGCAAACGGCCATGGTCGAAGGCCACCGCACTTGGAGAAAGGCTTGGTAATTGACCATAAAGATTGGCGTTTACTGCTTCCTAACTGACTATTCCGTGGACGTCGCCACCCTGGCCGTTCGGGCAGAGGAGCTTGGCTTCGAGTCGCTGTGGCTACCCGAGCACCCGATAATTCCGAAAAACCGTACCCAGGAGGCGTACCCAGGCGCCGAAGGCGGGGTACTTCCCAAGCACTACTTCGACGCGGTCGATCCGTTCGTGGCGCTGGCCAGGGCGTCGGCCGTCACAACTACCATCAAGCTGGCCACCGGGATATGCCTGCTGCCCGAGCGCAACCCCATTCAGTTGGCTAAAGAGGTCGCCACCCTCGACATGTACTCAAAGGGCAGGTTCCTGTTCGGTATTGGGGCGGGCTGGCTGAAAGAAGAAACCGAGATCATGGGCGGCAACTTCGAACGTCGATGGTCACAGTCGCGTGAGTCGGTGTTGGCGATGAAGCAGTTATGGACGCAGGTAGAGAGCGAGTTCCACGGTGAGTTCTACGACTTCCCACCGGTCTACTCGTTCCCTCGACCAGTCCAACGCCCGCACCCGCCCGTGCATCTTGGCGGGGATGCCAAAAAGGTGCTCAGCAGAGTGGTCGAGTACGGCGACGGCTGGATGCCGACCATGGCAACGGCGAGTGTTAAAAGCATCCAGGCTGGCCGGAGCGAGATCGACCGGCTCGCCACCGAGGCTGGGCGCAACCCGGCGGACATAGAAATAACGGCGTTTCACCACCCCGCAGACCGGGGCCTGATCGCCTCCATGGCTGACGCGGGAGCCGATAGGGTCATCTTGGAGTTAAAGACCGCGAGCGAAGCGGAAACGCTGGCCCAGCTTGAGAGCCATGCGAAGGCGGTGTTCTAGCAGTGAATCTCAGCAGCCCAACCGGGACCTTTAGCCCTCCCGGTGTCAAAAGCCCCCCCGAGGCCAACGGGGAGAGACATCTTTGATCTTCCCCGGAATCACGCTTGCGTTGATAGCCGCGGCAGTGCTCGCCCTCGGGGCCGCCTACAGCGCTATCAAACGTCGGCGCGAATCGGTCACCGACCAGATCATCCG
>CAVOCN010000264.1:0-2783 GCA_963694205.1 Dehalococcoidia bacterium
CCGAAAACACCTGGCTCCCCGTGCCAGGTGTTTTCGGGCTTCACCAAGCATCTGGTCATAAGTTTTGTCGGTGAAGTCGGGGGAGTAAATGCCCTCTTCGTAGCCACTGTCACCTCTCCGATTGGGCTCCAAGCCCGCCAGCTGCTTTCGCGTGATGTCCGACGAAACCGAGTGGATACCCCAGCGACGCGACAGTTCACCCGCCAGAGTGCTCTTGCCGCAGCCAATGAACCCGGCTACGGCTATCAGGCGAGGACGGGCGTTAACGGCGTCCATGACGTACCCGTGCGCCAGTTCGAAATAGGCTCGTGCAAGGCTCGATGCCGAGACCCAGTCCGCGTAGTCGAGTCCGGAGTCGGCCAGCGTCGCGGTCACCTTTCCTCTCACCCAGGCCCTGTAGGTCCGGTAGTGCGCCATCGGAGCGCCGGAGAGGTCGTCTCGTGCGGCCTGCGAGTACTCCCGCATCAGTACGGCCGACAGGTCGGCTCGGCCGAGTCGCTCCAGGTCCATAAGGAGGAAGGCTATTTCGTCAGCGGCGTCTAATACTCGGAAGCGCCGGTTGAACTCGATGCAGTCGATTATTTGCACGCCGTCGTCGAGAAACACGTTGCTGGAGTGCAAGTCCCCGTGGCCTTCCAAGAAGCGGCCTTCGGCCGCTCGCCTGCCCAGAGCTGCGCCGTGCGCTTCTAGAAACGCCGTGCAGTAGGCCGACAGGTCGTCGTAGCGCTCGGACGAAAGGGCGTGGCCCACGTGCCCGGCCGTCTGGGCGATGTTCTCTTCCAGGTTGCGCCGGGCGACTGCAATCGCCTCGACTGGGGAGACGTCTGGCCTGTCGGCCTGGGAGTGGAAGCCTGCAATCGTTCTTGCGACTGCTTCGACCTGTCCCCCCGTGAGTGCGCCGGTTTGGGCGAGCGTCTCCAGAGATCTCGCTCTCGGAAGCCGTCGCATCTTCACTGCGTACTCGACCGGCTCGCCGAAGCCGTCTGACTCGTCTGGCTCACCCGGCTCGCCCACGCGCAGCGAGCCATCGACCAGGTAAATGGGAGATACCCCCAGGTAAACATCGGGCGACAGGCGCTTGTTTAGTCGGACCTCTTCTTCGCAGAAGTGAAGCCTTTGATCGAGCGTCCTGAAGTCGAGGTAACCGGTGTCGAGGGGCTTTTTCACCTTGTACACGAAGTCCCCGGCAAAAAATATGCGAGAGATGTGCGTCTGCAAGGTCGTCACATCGTCGAGCGGGTGAGGGTAGGCGGACGGCAGCGATAGCCCCCAGACAAGGTCGGCGTCGAGTAAGGAGCCCATATGCGAAATAGTACCTTTCCTATAGGCGCACCACCACGGGCGCATCATTAGGCAGGCCCAAATGGTGGCGCGATACGGCGTGGTATCTTATCCTCGGAAACGTGAAGACATTAACCGAGGCCGCCGCGCTAATAAAAGGAGGTCGGCTATCGCCCGTGGAAGCAACACGGGAGATGCTGACCCGCATCGACACCCTGGACCTGCGTCTCAATAGCTACCTCTCGGTTTGGGGCGACCGCGCTCTTGAACGGGCAAAGACCGCCGAGGATGAAATCGCCTCCGGCCACTACAGGGGGCCGATGCACGGCATGCCCATAGCCGTCAAAGATCTGCTTGAGACGGCGGGCGCTCGCACGACTGCGGGCTCGAAAGTTTTGCGCGACTGGGTTCCTGACCGCGACGCCACCGTGATAACGCGTCTGGAAGAGGCGGGTGCGGTCATTTTGGGCAAGCTCAACATGACCGAGTTCGCCATGGGCTGGTACCACCCGGAAATGCCCATACCCAAGAACCCCTGGGCACTGGACCGCTGGCTCGGCGCATCGTCTTCCGGCACTGGCGCAGCTGTGGCGGCGGGCCTGTGCATGGGCGGCATAGGCTCGGACACCGGCGGCTCCATTCGGCTACCGTCGGCCGCCTGTGGCATCACCGGCATAAAGCCGACGTTCGGCGTGGTCAGCCGCCACGGGGTACTGCCGCTGGCCAACTCCCTTGACACCGTTGGGCCGATGACGCGCAGCGTTGAAGACGCGGCCATCTTCCTCGACGCCATTGCCGGGTTCGACCCCGCAGACCCCAACTCGGTGCCTGGGTTGGCGGGCGACTACCGCGCGGGCGTGGGCCAGCCCGTCACAGGGCTAAAAGTGGGCGTCGACCGCGAGTACATTACCCGCGACGTCGAGCCCGCCGTCGCCGAGGCCGTGCTGGCGGCGATCGACATACTCGGCGAACTTGGCGCCGAACTCGTAGAGATTGAAATGCCAACACTGGAGGGCGAAGAAGAGACCTGGCGCATCGTGACCGCAGTCGATGCCCTCGACGCCCACCGTGAAAACTACGCCGAGCGCGCCGAAGACTACGGTCCGTTCACCCAGCTTCTTACCCAGGCGCAGGAGACCCGCCCGGAGGACTATGCCTGCGCGCGTGACAAGGGCCAAAACTTCGCTGGTCGACTGCGTCGTGTGTACGAGAGCGTGGACGTCATCGCCTGCCCCTCTATGGCCATGCTGCCTGCCCTTGTAGACGAATTTGGCAACGCTGATTTCCCGCCAGGCATTCCCTGGTGGCGCTTCACCGTCCCGTTCAACTTCTCCCGCAACCCGACCATCTCGGTGCCGTGTGGCATCTCGGCTGAGGGCCTGCCGCACAGCCTGCAGCTAATCGGACGCCACTTCGAAGAGCGCACCATCATCGCCCTGGCGTACGCATATGAGCAGGCGACCGAGTGGCACAGCAAACATCCTCCTGACATGGGGATGGCC
>CAVOCN010000265.1:0-2780 GCA_963694205.1 Dehalococcoidia bacterium
AATGGAACTGCTTCTTACGTCTCCTCTGAGAGACTGGGAAATAGTTGTGGGTAAGTACCTCGCCAGCGCCGTGACGCTCATCGTCACGCTGGCCTTCACCCTCTACTTCGTGCTCATGATCTACGTATACGGCGGTCCGGACAGCGGGCCGGTCATGTCGGCCTACCTGGGGATGATCCTCTACGGTGCCGCCGCCCTGGCAATCGGGCTTCTGGCATCTTCGGTGACCAACAACCAGATAGTAGCTGCGGTGCTGGGCATCGGTACCCTTGGGTTCCTGACCATAGTCGACGAGCTAGGGTCTCGACTGGGAGGGACCGGGAAAGAGATTGTCGAGGCAATCTCCATCGACGCCCACTTTACTGACTTCACCCGCGGCGTCGTAGACATCAGCCACCTCGTCTATTACCTGAGCATCATTGCGGTCTTCCTGTTCCTGTCAGTCAGGGCGGTCGAGACCCGGAGGTGGCGCTAGATGGTCGGCAATAACAACCCGCAACAGGCCCCCTCGGAAGAGACGTTGGCCGAGGCTCTGCGATCCCAGTTAAAGTCGACCGCGTTCTGGAGCGGCGTCGCCGCCATCGTTGGCGTCATCGCCTTCGTGGCTGGCGGCATTCTGTACCTGGCTATCGAAGACATCGAGAGCTTCTCGCTGTCGGTGTTAATCATCGGTGCGGCGCTCATATTCCTGGCAGCGGCCATATCCCCCCGTGCGATCGCCATCTTCGTGGTCGGCAGGCAGGCAAGGTTTGGCACTATTGCGCTGGTCATGACCGTTGCGTTCTTTGCCATCGTGGTGGGGATCAATTTCCTTGTTTATAACAACAACACCCGTTTCGACGTCACCGCCACGCGTTTTTTCACGCTGGCGCCCCAGACGACCCAGATACTAGACAGCCTGGACGTTCAGATAAGAGCGACCGCTTTCTACGTTGAAGATGACAATCAGCGGGTGGACGTAGAAGACGTTCTCAACGAGTTCGCGCTCGCCAACGAAAACTTCGAGTTCCGTTTCGTTGACCCGGAGGTGAGGCGAGCTGTCGCGCTCAACTACAACGTCACCCAGTTCCCGGCAGTCGTAATTGAGAACCTGGCCACCGGAAACTTCTCCCCGGCGTTCATTCCACCGGCAATTTCGTCATTGATAGACCGTGACCTCACTGCCGCCGAGCAGGGATTTACCAACGAGGCCCTGGCCTCGCTCGAAGAACAGTTCTTTCTCGTTTCCGAGCAGCAACTGGTCGAAGCCATGCTCGTAGTTACCGGCGTTAAGCGTAAGAAGATCTACTTCCTTACAGGCCACAAAGAGCGTCCGGCGACCCGGGACCGCAACCTCGAAGACGTAATTGAGCCCGGAGGCCTGGACCTGGCCCTGGAGGGCATGCAGCGCGACAACTATGCGGTACAGGCATTGAACCTGCTGCAGATTCGGCGGGTACCGACCGACGCCGCCGCCATCGTCGTGGCAGGCCCCCAGCAAAATCTTGACGCTCAAGAGTACGAGGCGCTGGACGAATATTTGAGCGGGGGCGGCCGGATGGTCATAATGCTGGACCCCCGGGCTCCCGAAACGTTCCGCTTACTGGTAGCCGAATGGGGCATCAACGTAGCTCAGGAGAACCTGGCCGACGGCGGAAGTTCCGTAGCGGGTCAGTTGTTGACCCCACTCGTTCAGCGCCAGAACCTGCAGTACCCTCCGAACGCCACGGCAGGTTACGAGATAACTTCGGAAATTGACGTTACATTCTTCCCCGGTGTCACCGCGTTGGCTCTGATCGTACCGGCGGCAGAGCGTCCTCCCCAAACCAGCTTTCAACCGCTGGCCTGGACCAGCAACAGCGGCTGGTTCGAGGACAACCTCGACCGCCCCGGGCGGGAGGATGAACAGCTGGCCCAGTACGCAGTAGCAGGGCTACTCGAAGCCTGCGCCAAAATTGACGCTGCTCCTACCGAGTGCAGTCCTCAGACGACCAACACCAAACTGGTTGTATTTGGCGACTCCGACTTCGCTTCGAACGACTTTTTCACCAGCCGTGACAACGGTGACTTTTTCCTGAACGCCGTCAACTACGTTACCGACGACATTGAGCTAATCTCGATTCGGCCCAAGGTTCGGGTGGAGCGCCACCTGACCCTTACCAGCAACGAGCGCGATTTTGTCCGCTGGTCGAGCTGGCTACTGCCCCCTGCCCTGCTGATGCTCATTGGGGTCTGGGTGTGGTGGCGCAGGCGATAGGGGCGGGAGACAGATAGCTTGAACATTATCGTCACACTGTTACTGATCGTCATAGCGGCAGTAATCGGCATTCTGATCTGGATAAACCCTTTCGAATCCACACCCGAAGTGGTGGTAGACGCCCCGTGGTTCTATCAGGTCTCCGAGACCGACATAGATGAAATTCAAGTTAGGTTCCGCGACGAAACGGTGAGCTTCACCCGGGACGGCGAACGCAACTGGCAGTTCGAGGGCCTCACCGGTGTCGCGCCCAGGCATGAGCGATGGGGCGGCATGGTCCTGATACTCACGGGGCCGAAGTCCAGGCGACTGGTGGAAGAAACTGTCGATAACCCGGCCCAGTACGGGCTGACCCGCCCGGAGACCGAGGTCAGCGTTCGCCTGACCGACGGTCGGGAAATTAATGTCGTGCTCGGCAACGTCACCACCGACGGCGAACATCACTACGGCCAGGTGGAAGGGTTCGACCAACTCTTTCTTATTACTTCTTCTTGGGGAGACATACTCCGTCGCCTCGTCGTTGAGCCCCCGTTGCCAAAGTGGT
>CAVOCN010000266.1:0-2773 GCA_963694205.1 Dehalococcoidia bacterium
TCAACGTCGGGCATTCCATCGAGGAACCCCTCCCACATGCGCGAGTCGCCGCTCCCCACGTCGAGAATGGTCCCGCCGCCTTTATTTCGAAGAACTTCCCAGGCACGGCTCATCATCTTGGTCCGGGCCACGCTGTTCCGCTCCACGCAAAAGCGCGGAACATCAGGAACCGCCGATACTCCGACCATGTCGATAATCAAATTTCCCCCTCACATCGTCCAGCGACGACCTCGTAGTCTCTCCCCGCCGATCGGATGGCAACCGGTCAAACGGGCATCGAACCTATCCGCCAGTTCTGCCGCTTCCAGGGATGTTTGCCGACCCTTCCAGCTTGCGCGTAAAGCAGTTGGAATTGCCAGCGGCCCCGCCAAGTTGTTTTTGAATGGTAGTCTCAGTTTTCAATCTTGCGCCCAGTGTAAACCGCTCCGTCGATGAAATTGGTAAAGCTTGCAAGCCAGTTAAAAACGGAAAGGAATCCGGGCAACAACGGTGAGACCTCGGCCGCCTCGATAAGCCTACCTCCGATCCCCGAAAGCGGCGCGCTACCATGCTTCGCTACACCTCGACACATGAGAAAAGCCGGCCAACCAGGCCGTTTTACTTATCAGACCCACGCCCACTGCTTCCGTCTCTATCATCGCCCTTACGCCCATGACGCACGTAGCGCCCGCCTGCGATCCGAGTGGGTTAGCCTGCACCGACGGTCTGGCGCTCGCTTATGTTTCGGTTGACGCACCTAAAGAAGGCAAGAGTTCGACACTATAACTAGACGCATTTGGTAGTCCATCCACTACTTGGAACACACCGTTGGGGCCTCTTATACTTTCCAATTGGTGGCTGGTGGAAAGACCAAAACATCCGCGACCGAAGTGAATATGGAGCTAGGTACTCGTTGAGGTCTAACCTTTGAGACTTAGCATGGCCCAGTTGTGGACCTAGCTATACCGCAGCATTGAGATTGGTCGGGGTGCCGGGATTCGAACCCGGGACCTCCGCTCCCCGAAAGCGGCGCGCTACCATGCTGCGCTACACCCCGATTTGAATCAGGACTCCGGCCGGTGTCGAGGGGCTTGCGGGCCGGTCCGTCGGCGTGGCCGTCGACGGAAATTAGCTCTGGAACAACCTTGGGATTGTATCAGACGGTGGTGTCGGACCCTTCGGTCGTCTCGGGTGTTCCGCCCGCCCCTGCAGGCCCTGGGTGACGATCTGACGGAGGTGAGGCTGCCTTGATGTTCTTGACGCTCTTTAGGGGTATTTCACGTAGGAATACGGTGACCACCAGGGCCACTACAGACACGATAAGCGCCACCAAGAAGACGTCACCTATTGAACTAGCCAGCGCCGCCCGCATACCGGCCAGCAAGGGCTGTGTGGCCGCGGCGGTGTCCGGGCCGATCTCGGCTAGGCGGGATGTAAGGTCGGCGATCTGCTCTTCGTTTACCAGTGCGTCCGGGTTGGCTTTGAGGCCGTCCAGGATGTCTGTCGGCACTTTGGCCAGGATGTCTTCGGGCACGGCGGAGTCTACTCCGGCGGCGAACCGGGTGGTGAGCAGTGAACCGAGGACGGCCAGGCCCGCAGAGGCGCCAATTGCCCGAATGAACTGGGCGGCGGACGTGGCTACCCCCAGGTTGCGGTAGGAGACGGCGTTTTGGATGGCGATGTTGTATGCCGGAAAGGTGCCGCCCATGCCAAATCCGGTAAGTACCATTGACCCGATAACCAAGCCTCGCGCGGTGTTTATGTCGATGCGGGTCATCATGTACAGACCGCCCGCCATGAGGGCGACCGAGGCCATGCCCAACACACGGTAGTGACCTCCAGTTCGCGACATGAGCTGTCCTACTAGTGTGGCCCCAACCACGGTGCCGAGCATCATCGGCGTTAGGAAGCTTCCACTATTGGTAGCCGACTCACCCAGTGCGCCCTGAAAGTAGAGCGGCATGAATACAGAGCCTGCGAACATGCTCACCCCGAGGAGCAAGCTGGCAAGCAGGGCCACGGAAATGATGGGGTCTCGGTAGATGTGCAGCGGCATTATGGGCTCGGCGGCCCGCATTTCGACGAAGATGAATGCGATGGCCGAAGCGGCGGCCAGCGTCAGCACTCCCGCTACCTGCGGGGACGACCAGTCGTACTGGGAGCCTCCCCACGAAAGACCGAGCATTAGGGGAACGATAGCCATTAGCAACAAGACGATGCCGGGGTAGTCGATGCCTCGGGCATCGGACTTTGCCCGGGGGTTCGGGAAGACTTTGATGAAGGCGATGGCGATGGGCAGCCCCAACGGGACGTTGATGTAGAACACCCAGCGCCAAGAGAGGGCGTCGGTGAGAAAGCCGCCGACGACGGGTCCGACTAAAGAGGACAGAGCGAAGATGCCGGCGATGAAGCCCATGTACTTGCCGCGCTCGGCGGGCGGGAACAGGTCGCCAATGGAAATGAACGAGCTGGCCATGACAACACCTCCCCCGACGCCCTGAACGGCGCGGAAGGCGATGAGCTGGTTCATGTCTTGCGAAATGCCAGCCAGCACTGAACCTATAACGAAGGTAAAGATGCCGCCTATGAAGAAAATTTTGCGGCCGTACATGTCCGAGAGCTTGCCGACGATGGGGATGACAGCAGTGGACGCGACGAGATAGGCGGTAGTCACCCAGGCGAACCGGTCGAAGCCGCCCAGGTCGGTAACGATACGAGGTATAGCAGTAGCGACGATGGTCTGGTCGAGCGACGCCAGGAAGATGGCGAGCATGACCCCGCCCATGGTTATCAT
>CAVOCN010000267.1:0-2762 GCA_963694205.1 Dehalococcoidia bacterium
CGTACACTTCGATGGTGGAACTGACCGCCTCAATTTTTTCCTGCTCAAGGTCGGCCATCTGCTCGGCCAGCAGTTCCAGTGTGGAGCTGGCGGTTTTTGTTGCTGTGGCCCTGGCCTCGGCCAGGTCGTTCGCAAGTTCGTCCACGCGGGCTTGCAGGTTGGCAGACTTGATCTTCTCTTCGGCGATCGCTATGGCCAGTTCACCTGACTGGTCACCCCCTCCGACGACTCCCGATGCGGCCTCATCGGCGGCCGCGGCCTGCTGAGCGGCGAACTCTTCGTCGGTGGGGAAGGTACTATCTTCAGAGACTTCGAATTCGGTGTCCCCGGCTGCCTCTGCCTCATCTCCGGCGCCGGGAAGGAGCCCGCAGGCGGTTGCGAAGACAAGCAACAATAGAGCGGCCGTCGCCGCCCCTGTTTTTAAACGAGGTCTACGTGATGTTGTGGTGCTCGTGTGAGCCATTCGCGCTCCGGTGTCCACGGTTGTGCCGCAGTTCCATTGAGCGATAGCTAAACGTAGCGAGTCGGTGGCTAAACATGGAGCCCGTCACTCATCTAAAACGAGGCGGGCGAGTTTGCTTTCGTCTAGCGCGATGCCCAGTCCGGGCCGGCCGGGCAATGCCACTTCACTGGCCGTTCGCAGATAGGGCTCGTCCAGCAAGTCGGCCGGGCTGCCAGAGAACTCTTCGGAGTACTCGTGAGGCCTAACGGCGCCGATGTATGTCGAGTAAAGCTGGAGGCTGGCAGCGTTGGCGATGCCTGCCGTTGGACAGTGCGGCATTACCTGCTTGCCGAAGGTTTCGGCCAGGTCGTAGATGCGCCGAGATTCGGTGATGCCCCCGGCGAGAACGATGTCGGGCTGGAGTATGTCGGGCTGCCCCAGTTCAATGAGGTCCCGGAACTGCCAGCGGGTGTGCTGCTGTTCGCCGAACGAGATGGGGATGTCCAGCGCGCGGGCGACTTCGCGCAGACCGGGCATGTCGTGCTGGGGCACCGGCTCTTCGAAGTGGGCCGCGCCCATAGCTTCGAGTGCCCTGCCCTGGGAAATGGCAGTAGAAGAAGTGTAGCCGTTGTTGGCATCGAAGCTGAGCGGCACGTCGTCGGGCAAAAAGTCCCGGCAGGTGCTAAAACGGCGCATATCTTCGGCAGGTTCGCGGTCGAGCCGGTCTGAGTTCCAGTCCATACGGATTTTGAATGCCCTGAAGCCGTTTTCGTAGCCCTGCTGCACGGTCTGGAGCATGTCTTCGGGGGCTTTGCTCCAGCCCATACCGGTGCTCAGGTAAACAGGGACGCTGGTGCGGGCCGGTCCGCCCAATAGCTCGCTAATAGGCTTCCCTGCAGCTTTGCCCGAGATGTCCCACAGGGCGAGGTCTATGGCACCGATGGCGGCCGTTTGCAGGCCCATAGGCCCGTAGCGGGTAGTAGCGTAGAACATGTCGTCCCACCGGACGGTTGTGTGCGTCGGGTCTTTACCCAGGATGATGGGGGCGAGCAGGTTGTCGATGAAGTACTTCACGACGCCAGGGGAAAGCACGTAGCACTCACCAAGACCGGTTATGCCTTCGTCGGTGTGGACCCGCACCAGTAGCTGGCCGGTGCGCAGGGGGGTGGTCTGTATGGAGGTGATTTTCATTGCTAACTGCCTTCGGAAGAAATGGACACGGGCGCGCCGGTGCGGGCGGATTCGTAGACGGCGTCGATTACCCGGTACACGTCTACCGCGGCCTGCATGGGAATGGGTGGCGGCGCATCGGCCAGCAGGGAGCTTACCCAGTCGCGCATTTGCAGCCGATACATTTCGTTGTAGTCGGGCAGCACCGGGGCGATGCGGGCCGGTGTCTCGTATTCGGGGATGACGTCGCTCTGTACGTCGATGATTTCGGTCGGCCACTCCGATCGGATTCTACCGGCGGTGCCGAACACCTCGATGAAGTCGAACAGGCGCGCCAGCCTTGCCGACACGACGATGCTCGCTGTTACACCGTCTTCAAACACAAGCGTAAAGGCGGTGTCTCTGTCTCCGCCGGTTTCGGGGTGCCACTGGGTCTCGGCGTGCACTCTGATGGGCTTGCCGCCGAGCATCCATAACAGCTGGTCGACGATGTGCGCCCCGTGCCAACGCAATTGCCCACCACCCTTGTCGAGGCGGGCGTTCCAGTGGGTTAGCGGCATGGCCGACTTGCAGGCAAGGGCCTGGACCGGCTCGCCGACGGCCCCGCGCGACAAAAGCTCGTGGGTTTTGGCTCGCGCAGGGTTGTAGCGCATGCAGTACCCGACCATGGCGCTCAGGCCCGCGGCGTCGGCGGCGTCACGTACGGCGATTACCTCGGCAGCGTTCACCCCTGCTGGCTTTTCGACGAACAGGCGCTTGCCAGACGCGATGACCGCCAGGGCGGCGTCCTTGAGCAAGAAGTGGGGCAGCGAGACCATGACGGCGTCGAGACTCTCGTTGGCGAGCATTTCGGTGTAGTCGACATGGTGGCTGGCGTAGCCCCACTCCGACGCTGTGCGAGCGGCGGCAGCTTCGTCCAGGTCGGCGCACGAGACCAGCTCGACCTGTGGGATGGGGGCCATGGCGGCTGACAGACGGGTGCGCCCGTGGTGGCCGCAGCCGATGAGTCCGATTTTCATTGTTTCGACTCCACTATGGTGTGGATTTGGTCCACTTCCAGGTCGGTCAGCGTCTGCACGACGCCGGACGGCCAGTAGATTAGTACTTCGTCCACGATTGTGGAGAGCCCCACGCCGAACTCAAGGTCGAT
>CAVOCN010000268.1:0-2751 GCA_963694205.1 Dehalococcoidia bacterium
GTAAGCGAGGGCCAAACCGTCGAGATAGTGCTCAGGGAAACACCCTTCTACCCCGAAGGGGGAGGACAGGTCGGCGACGCGGGCGAGGTTTCGGCCCCCAATGGCGAACTGACGATCAACGACACCCAGACCGTCCTGCCCGGCCTCATCGTCCACTTCGGGCAGGTGAGCCAGGGCACCGTGCGACTGGGCGAAACCGTCAGCGGCTACGTCCACCCCGTACGGCGGGAAGACACCGCTCGTAACCACACAGCAACGCATCTCGTGCACGCCGCCCTGCGGCAGGTCCTGGGCACTCACGTGCGGCAGGCGGGTTCCCACGTGGCCCCAGACCGGCTGCGATTCGACTTCACCCACCCCAAGGCGGTGGACCGGGAAGAAATGGAACTCGTGCAACGCCTGGTAAACGAAAAAATCCGCGCCAACGCCCGCGTCGAGTCCACCGAAGACGACTACACCCACGCCATCGAGCGGGGCGCGCTGGCCTTCTTCGGCGACAAGTACGAAGCGAAGGTTCGGCTCGTCGAAATAGCCAACGGGACTACTTTTAGCTTCGAAGTGTGCGGCGGCACCCACGTGCGGGCGACCGGTGAAATCGGCACCGTGTACGTGCTCACCGAGCAGAGCATCGGCTCCGGCATTCGCCGCCTCGAAGCCGTCTCCGGCCGCAACGCCGAGCGCACCGTGTGGGACCGCTTCGGCCGGGAAGAACGCGTGGCTCGTGCGCTGGAAACTTCAGCGAGCGATGTGGAAGAGCGCGTCCGTCGCCTCATGGAAGAAAACGACCGCCTGCGCCGCGAGGTTGAGGCCGCGTCCCGGGCCAACGCGCTCCAGTCCGCCGCCGGGCTACTGGACGCCAAGCAAGACGTAAGCGGCGTCGCCGTCATTTCGGCCCGCGCCGGTGCCACCGACGCCGACGGCCTGCGCGAAGTGGGCGACTGGCTGCGCAGCAAGCTGGGCAGCGGCGTCGTCGTCGTCGGCGCGGTGCTGAACGACCGCCCCCAGATAGTGGCAATGGTGACAAAAGACCTCATCGAACGAGGCCTCGACGCATCCACCATCGCCAGGGGAGCGGCCAAGGTCATGCAGGGCGGCGGCGGCGGCAGGCCCGACGTTGCCCAGGCGGGCGGCAAGCTCGCCGACAAGCTGGACGACGCGCTGGCCCAGGTGCCAGGCCTGGTGAAGACCGGCCTGGTGAAGAGCGAGTCAGAAAGCTAGCGCCCGCAAGGGCGCTCCAAATGGGAGTAATAAACCGGGTCTACGTCGGTGTCGACGTGGGCGAAAAACGCATCGGCCTGTCGCGCAGCGACCCGCTCGGTATTCTCGCCTCTCCCGTAAAGACCCTTACCCGCAAGAGTACCTCTGCGGACATAGACGCCCTGCTGCGCTTTGCCGCAGAGTCCGGGGCTCTCGAAATAGTCGTTGGTATGCCCACGTCACTGTCCGGCAAAGCCGGGCCACAGGCGCTAATTACCGGCAAATTCGTCAAGGCCCTGGCCGACCAGTCGCACGTACCCGTGCGCGAGCAAGACGAGCGCATGTCCAGCGTCGAAGCCGAGGGAATGCTGCGGGCCGCAGGCAAGAAGCCGTCACGCAACAAGGCATCCATAGACTCGGCAGCGGCGGCCGTCATCCTCCAGCGCTACCTCGACAATCTGAACAGCTGACCCGTTGCCCCGTGTAAGTTGGGCCAACAGCGCCAACAGGCGCTTCGAGGCGTAAAAACCCCACGACTGTCGCTGCGCTTAGCGCGTAAAATCGAAGCGTGACGTCCAGACTCGGGGTCATTGGCTACCCCCTATCCCACTCCATATCGCCCGCCATGCACCAGGCCGCCCTTGACGCGCTGGGCATAGACGCGCGCTTCGAGGTGTGGGAAACGGAGCCCGGTGATCTTGACGGCCTCGTCAACGACATGCGCTCTGGCGACTGCCTGGGCGCGTCGGTGACCATCCCCTACAAAGAGACCGTCATCGGGCTTATGGACGAAGTAACGCCCAAAGCCCATGCCATTGGTGCCGTCAATTGCATCGTGGTGACAGACGGCAGGCTCATAGGCCACAACACCGACGGCGACGGCTTCATCGCGGCGTTACGCGAGCGAGCCAACTTCGACGTAGAGGGCAAGCGCGCCCTGCTCATAGGTGCCGGTGGCGCTGCCAAGGCGCTGGCCCACGCCCTCATCGGCGAGGGGACAGCGTCGCTCATCATCGCCAACCGCACCCGGTCCCGCGCCGAAGAACTGGCGGCCGGGTTGCGCCGGGAACAGGGCTTCGACGCCGTGCCCCTGTCGCTCGACCCCGAAGACATCGCCGCACCGGCCGCCGCCGCCAACCTCATCGTCAACTCCACGTCTATTGGCATGAGTAGCGGCGCAAACGCAGGGGAGTCGCCGTTGCCCGCTGCGCTCATCCCCTCAGACGCGCTGGTCAACGACATCGTCTACAGTCCCCCCAATACGCCCCTGTTGCGCGATGCTCGCGCCCGCGGTGCCAGGGTGCTGGGCGGCCTGCCCATGCTCATCTACCAGGGCGCGGTCGCCTTCACGCTATGGACGGGCCGCGAAGCGCCCATAGACGTTATGTTTCAGGCGGGTGAAAAGGCCCTTTCCGAAAAGTGATCGCGATATGAACAACAGCAACCTGTACCTCATAGGCTTCTCTGGTTCCGGCAAAAGCACCGTCGGCCGCGACGTGGCCCAGGCGCTTGGCTGGGCGTTCATAGACACCGACGACGAGATAGTGCGCCGGT
>CAVOCN010000269.1:0-2737 GCA_963694205.1 Dehalococcoidia bacterium
TGCCGAGTCGGACAAAACGGGCATGAAAGAGGGCACCTAAATCGGACCAGATGTCCGCAATCCTGCCCTTCACGCCAGAGTCAGACTTGCTCGCAGACCGCGATGCAGCCAATATGTACGAGGCTCCGGCCTAGGCTGGTCACCACTACGAGAGAGGCTCCTAAGAAATGAAGCAAGCAGTCTACATGGGCAACCGCAGGTTCGAGATTCGGGACGTGCCGATACCCAAGGCCGGACCGGGCCAGTTGCTCATCAAGGTGAGCTACAGCGGAATCTGCGGCACGGATGTGCACGGGTTCATGTACGACACCGTCCCCCCCGGCACCGTGCTTGGCCACGAGTTCACCGGCGACGTCGTAGAAGTCGGTGAAGGCGTGACGGACTGGAGCGTCGGCGACCCGGTGGTGGCCGGTGGCGGCACGGCCCCTGCAGGCACGCCGAACGCGATAGACGACAACCCTCGCTTCAACTTCCGCACCATGGGCTGGACGGCAATGACCTCGTTCGACGGGGCCTACGCCGAGTACACCGTCATGGAGGCGTGGAAGCCCCTGCGTCGTCCTGAAGGCGTCACCGCTATGGCCGGTGCTATGGCCGAGCCCCTGACCACGGCCATCGACGCGGTACGGCCCTCTGGCATCAAGCTGGGTGACACCGTCGGTGTGCTGGGCGGCGGGCCAATCGGCCTGTTCTGTATGCAGGCGGCCAAGGCTGCTGGAGCCTCCAAGGTCATCATGTCCGAGCCTGCCCCGGCCAGAGCCGCAGCGGCGAGGGCATTGGGCGCAGACGCTGTAATAGACCCGACCGAGCAAGACGTGGAGACTGAGATGGTCGCCCTCACAGGCGGCCTGGGGCCAGACGTCATCTTCGAATGTGCAGGCGCCAAAGGCACTTTGCAGCAGGCGCTGTCGACGGTTCGCAAGGGCGGCCGTGTGGCGCTGGTCGCGCTGTCGTGGGAGCCGAACATGGTGCTGCCGGTCGACTGGATAACCCGCGACATAGACCTGGTCACCAGCCTGCAGCACTACTCCCGGCACTGGGAGATAGCACTGGACCTGCTAGCACGCGGGCTGGTGCTCACCGAGCCCATGGTCCCCGAAGGCGGCGTAATCCCCCTGTCCGACATCCAGTCGGCCTTCGACGGGCTGCAGCACCCCACCGACGAGATCAAGGTGTTGATAACGCCGTAGCCTGGCTGGCTCAGTGCCTCCCTAACTCACCGGCGGCCGGACTCCTGCCCAGGGCTGCTCCCGCTCGTATGCGGCTGCCAGCGCCAGTATGGTGGCCTCGTCGAAGCGGCGGCCGATGATTTGCAAGCCTATGGGCAGGCCGCCGGAGTCGAACCCGCACGGGACGCTGGCACCGGGCAGGCCGATGGCGTTGATGGGGTAGGTGAACGGGGTGTGCGCCGCGAACCCCCACATGCGCTCGTCGTGGGGCGGTTGCACCGACGCCACGGGCTCGCCCACCTTGAACGCAGTGGTTGGCATAGTCGGTGACACGAGCAAATCGTAGCGCTCGAAAACGTCGTCGAATCGGGCTTTTAGCTGGTCCAACGCACCGAGGGCCCGGGAGTACTCCCCGGCGGTAATGCGGGACCCGTACTCGTAGACCCGGAAGGTCTCCTCTGTTAGCTCGTCGCCCCGACTCTCGAACTTGCCGTTCGCACTGGCGTACTGGTTGGCGCACATGACTGGCCAGTAGGCCTCGAACGCGGCCGAGCAGTCCAGGTCGACGCGCTCGACGACGGCACCGAGGCTCTCAAGAACACGCACGGCGTTCTCTACAGACGCTGCCACTTCGGCGTTCACGTTCGTGTAGCCGTAGTCGGGGCTGTAGGCGATGCGTAGTCCCGCGACGTCCCGGCCCAACGCGGCGGTGTAGTCCGGCACAGGCAGGCGCGATGCATCGGGGTCGCGCCCATCGTACCCGGCGATGACGCCGAGCATCGCCGCGGCGTCGCCAACCGTGCGGGTAATCGGACCGGGCTGGCTGAGTTGGTTCACTATGTAGCTAGAACTGACCCCCGTGTACCGGGGCACGCGGCCGAGCGTCGGCCGAATGCCAAACACACCGCAGAAGCTGGCGGGTGCCCGAATAGAGCCGCCCCCGTCGGTGCCGGACGCCAGCGAGCACAGACCCGCCGCCACCCCGGCCGCCGAGCCGGAGCTGGAACCGCCTGAGGTATGGGCCGTGTCCCAGGGGTTGCGCGTGGGTTCACCCAGTTTGTTGATCATGTGGATCATCACGCCCCAGTCGGGCATGTTGGTCTTGCCCAGCACTATTGCACCGGCGGCCTTCAGGCGTTCGACCACCACCGAGTCCTCTTTCGGCACGTAGCCTTTCATCCACAGGGATCCCCAGGTGGTCTCGATGCCCTCGGTGACCTCGTTCTCTTTTATGCCCACCGGCACCCCGTGCAGCGGCCCGACGGCATCTCCCGATGCCAGGGCCGCCTCTGCCTGCCGGGCGGCGGCCCTGGCCCGGTCCTTGTCCAGCGTCGTAAAGGCGCTAAGGGCCGGGTTGAGGCGGTCAATGCGGGAGTAGCATAGGTCCACCAGTTCGAGCGGCGAGACGTGCTTTTCCCGGACCAGTCTGGCCTGCTCAACGGCGGGCGTGAATGCGAGTTCGGTTTCGTTCATCGAAGTCCCCCAGTAGTGGGTAGGCGAGAAGTCGGCTGGCGAGAGGGGAAAAGCGTTGCACCACGGGCTGTCCTCGTCAACAGTTTGCCCTCCCG
>CAVOCN010000270.1:0-2732 GCA_963694205.1 Dehalococcoidia bacterium
CTTGGTCGCCGAGTAGCCGGGCGACATCATCCCCTTCGAGCCGCCCAGGCCGCCGATGGACGATATGTTGATGATCGACCCGCCGCCCTTCTTGATCATTTGCGTGCCGAGAATGCGCGTGCAGTGCCAGACGCCAAGCAGGTTCACCCGCATCGTCTCGGCGAAGTCCGCGTCCGCGATGCGTTCTGCGAACGGGCTGCCCTCGGCCTCGATACCCGCGTTGTTGACGAGTATGTCGATACGGCCGAATCGGTGAACGGCTGCATCTGCGACGGCCTGCACCTGCTCGGCGTCACCCACGTCGCAGCGCAGAGCCAGCACTCGCTCGCCTGTCGGGTCCAGATCGCGTGCGACCTCGGCCAGGCGATCCTCCCGGCGGGCGCAGATGACGACCGAGGCGCCATTGGCCAGCAGGGCGCGGGCGAAGGTCACTCCCAGCCCCGACGAGGCCCCCGTCACCAGCGCCGTCTTGCCGGAAAGGTCGAACAGTTCATTGCGGTCGAGCATTGAATCCCCTTTGGAACTTGTTGATCGGGCGATGGAGGCGGTGTGCGAAAGGTTTACAATCCTTCGACTCACCCATTGGCTTTCGACGGGCCCACGGACTCCCGCCTCACTCGATTGGAGAACCACATGATCGCAGACCTGACCGGAACAAACGCCCTCGTAACAGGATCAGCCAGCGGCCTGGGCTACGGAATCGCCGAAGTGCTCGCAGAACAGGGTGCCGCAGTCGTCGTGGCAGACCTCGACGGGGCCGGGGCAAAGACCGCGGCCGGTGACATCGTAAAGTCCGGTGGTAAGGCTACGGCGGTGCAAATGGACGTCACCGACGCGGACTCTGTCCATTCGGGCATCGCAGCCGCCCTGGACGCTCATGGCAGCATCGACACCCTCGTCAACAACGCGGGTGTCATCGGCGCTCCAGGCTGGCACGAGCGCCTCGCCGTTACGCTGGAAGACTGGTCCTTTACCTTCGAAGTGAACGTCCGTGGCACGGTCAACGTCACCGAGGCCCTGGAAGCTCACATGACCGAGCGTGGCAGCGGCAGCGTCGTCAACATCGCGTCCATTGCCGGTAAGACGGGCAACCCCGACCGTTCCAGCTACAACGCGACCAAGGCGGCGGTGCTTAGTTACACCCAGTCCATGGCCCTGCGGCTGGCCCCGCACAACATCACCGTGAACAGCATCTGCCCCGGCATGATCTGGACGCCGATGTGGGACAAAATTTCCGCTCGCCAATTCGCATACGGGTCCGAGGTCTTCACAGAGTTGGGCGAAGCAGAGACCAACAGGGAGCTATTTGATCGCCTTATCGAATTCTCCACGCCCCTTGGGCGCCCCCAGCTGCCTCAAGACATCGGCTACGCGGTCGCCTTCCTCGTTTCCGAGCAAGCAGGCAACATCACCGGCCAGTCCCTGAACGTGGACGGCGGCCGGGTCATGAGCTAGTCTGCCGCTTATGTATTCAATAGACCTTTCAGACAAGGCGGCGGTCGTCTTCGGCGTCGCCAACCACCGTTCCATTGCGTGGTCAATCGCCAACATCCTCCACGAAGCTGGCGCGCGGGTCGCGCTCGCCTACCAGAACGAGCGGCTCAAGCGCAGCGTAGAAAAACTCGTGGCCGACTGGGACGACCCGCTGCTGTTCGAGTGCGACGTCAGTGAAGACGGCAACATTGAGCGAGCCTTCGACTCTGCCGTGGCAGAGCTGGGCCGCCTCGACGTGGTCATCCACTCCATCGCCTTCGCCAACAGGGAAGACCTCGGCGGACGGTTTGTGGAAACCCCGAGAGAGGGGTTCAGGGTCGCGCTGGACGTGAGCGCCTACTCGCTCGTGCCCATCACCCGTTACGCCGCGAACCACATGAAGCCCGACGGCGGCAGCATCTTGACCATGACCTTTCAGGCCGGTGAGCGAGTGTTCCCCGGCTACAACGTCATGAGCACCGCCAAGGCCGCTCTTGAGAACGAAGTCCGTCAGTTGGCACATGATATGGGGCCAGAGAACATACGCGTCAACGCCGTGTCAGCGGGCCCGGTGGACACGCTGTCTTCCAGGGTCATCGCCGGGTACTCGGACATGAAAAAGGCCGCCGCCGAGCGGTCGCCGTTGAAGCGTAATGTCACGGTGGCAGAGGTCGCCAAGACCGCTCTTTACCTGGCTTCAGACCTGTCCACCGGCGTCACCGGCGAGGTTATCCACGTCGACAGCGGCTACCACGTAATGGGGATATAACGTCCCGGTTGGCCACTAGTTCCCCCTCGGTCATCGCCCCTTCGGTTGTGGCAATGGACGTCGGCGGCACCAACCTGCGGTTCGCCCTCGTGCGCCTTGCGTTGGACGGCGTCGAAATCGTCAGGCGGGACACCTTCCTGACCGGTGACGTAGAGGGCTGCGACGCCGTCATGGACCGCATCGTCGAGGCCACCAAAACCGCAACCGGCTGGTCGGACGTCAAGCCCCTAGGGGTCGGCATGGCGATGGCCGGACCGACCGACCCGGTGACCGGGGTCATGTTTCGGCCCCCCAACATCATGTCCTTCGATGGCTTTTCTCCTATGACCGCACTCGTTGAGCGGCTAGGAGTGAATGCCGTGTCGGCGAACGACGCCACAATGGCGGCGCTGGCCGAACACCGCTACGGAGGACACGGCAAGTCCGACAACCTCGTTTACCTCACCCTGAGCACCGGGGTAGGGGGCGGGCAGGTCGTCAGAGGGGAACT
>CAVOCN010000271.1:0-2732 GCA_963694205.1 Dehalococcoidia bacterium
TCTGACCCGCCCGATGGCCGGGCGTTCCCCCTAACCCTTTCCGGAGAGGGGGAGGCATCGGGGCCACTGGCGGCTATTGGGCGTGCACTGTTGGACGACGTCGCGGCGGTCTTGCTAACGGGCCGCGTCGCGCTGATCGAGCGAGGGGTCATTCCCTTCGAAGAGAAAGTCGCTCGGGCACAGGAAGCAGGCGCCGTCGCGGTGATCATCTACAACAACCGGCGGGGCAACTTTGCCGGACGCCTTTCGACACGGTCGGCCATCCCAGCCGTTTCGGTGAGCAGAGAAATGGGCGAGGTAGAAGTCACCGTCTCGGTGGTAGTAGAGGCGCGAGACTCGGCCAACGTGGTCGCTGACCTGCCGGGCACCGACCCCGAAGCGGGCATGGTCGTGCTGGGCGGGCACTATGACACCGTCGCAGGCGTCACCGGCGCCAACGACAACGGCTCCGGCATCGCCGCTCTGCTCACGGTCGCCCGGCACGCAGCCGATCGCCCGTACCCGTTCGCGCTTAGATTCATAGCTTTCGGCGCCGAAGAGGAAGGCCTCATCGGCAGCCGGGAGTACGTTGACTCGCTGAACGTCGTCGAGACACGGAGCATAATCGCCATGTTCAACTTCGACGCGCTGGGCACCGGTGACGTCGCGGCGATGATCGCCACGGCGTGGCTCGGTGAGCTGGTGCTGGAGTTGGGTGACGAGATCGGCGTAACCGTGAGGCTGGACCCCGACCTGGGCCTGGACGGGGGCTCCAGCGACTTCGCGCCGTTCGAGGCGGCGGGGGTGCCGTTCGTGTTCTTTTTCGCCGACGACTTTTCTCGCATCCACACCGTCGACGACAAATTGGACTACGTCGACCCTGCGCGCATCGGCGAAGCGGCGGCGCTGGGGCTGGCGACTCTAGAGGCGCTGGCCGCCGGACGTTAAAAGTGGGCCGCCCTACAGCAGCCGCATGGTAAGGTCGATAACGACATGTTCGACGCACTTTCATCCAGACTAACCGACGCATTTGGTCGGCTCGGCAACAAAGGCAGGATCACCGAAAAAGACGTGGACGCCGCCCTGCGCGAAGTCCGCATGGCCCTGCTCGAAGCCGACGTCAACTTCCGGGTCGCCAAAGACTTGGTCGCGGCAATAAAAGTCCGGGCGCTCGGGGCCGACGTGCTCAAGAGCATCACGCCAGGCCAGCAGGTCGTAAAAATCACCCACGAGGAACTTACAACGGTTCTGGGTGGCGGCGTGAGAAAGCTCGAACCCGGACCTACCCGTCCGGCGAAAATCCTCATGGTCGGCCTGAACGGGTCGGGCAAGACGACGACCAGTGCAAAACTCGCCAGATCGCTGAAACAGTCGGGTCAACAAACCATGCTGGTGGCGGCGGACCTGGCCCGACCGGCAGCCATCGAGCAGCTAAAGACCCTGGGCGAGCAAATAGAGGTGCCTGTTTTCGACGCTGGCACCAAAGGCTCACCAGTGAATGTTGCCCGCGACGGAGTGAAAGAGGCGAGCCGAATCGGCTCCGCCTGGGTCATCGTCGACACCGCCGGTCGCTTCCAGGTAGACGACGACCTCATGGACGAGCTTCGCCGGGTCAAAGACAAAGTAGACCCGGACGAAACGCTGCTGGTAGTCGACGCCATGACCGGCCAGGAAGCCGTCAACGTAGCCGAGACGTTCAACGAGCGCATCGGCCTGACGGGCCTCGTGCTAACCAAGCTGGACGGCGACGCCAGGGGTGGTGCGGCGCTGTCGATTACCGCAGTCACCGGCGTGCCCATCAAGTACGTGGGCACCGGCGAACGCACCGACGCGCTCGACCAGTTCCACCCGGATCGGCTAGCCTCTCGCATTCTTGGCATGGGCGACGTGTTGACGCTGGTAGAAAAGGCGCAAGAGTCTTTCGACGTAGACGAGGCCAAGAAGCTAGAAAAGAAGATGCGCCAGGCCACGTTCGACCTGGAAGATTTCTTGGGCCAGCTTCAGAGCCTGCGCAACATGGGGCCGCTAAGCCAGGTAATGGACATGCTCCCCGGCATGGGGTCGCTGAAGGGCAAAATGGCCGGGGCGGACCTCGACGAAGCGCACCTGGGCAGGATAGAGGCGATAATTCGGTCGATGACGCCGGGCGAAAGGCGCAGGCCAGAGACCATTAACGGTAGCCGCAGACGGCGAATCGCCGCTGGCAGCGGCACGGCCCCCCAGGACGTCAATCAACTACTGAACCAGTTCCGTCAGACCCAGAAAATGATGAAGCAGATGGCGTCGGGCAAAGGCATCAAGGACATCGCCCGCATGATGCGCTAGATTTGGGCGCTAGCCCGTCTTCCTGAACGTCTCCAGCGCGGCCTGGTACTGCCGATAGAACACGGTACTCAGGCGCTTTTGCACCTTGTAGCCGACGGTCCGGTTCAGGCCCATGAGCACCGACAGGGCCTCGGCCTCCAGCCTGGCCACTCGCATAGCCGTCAGAGCCCGAACAGAGGCCGGGTATATCTGACCCTGTATGAGCGCCGCCCACCCGGCGGTATCGTGGGGGCCGATCAGCCCCAGGGACAACAGCCCTCTGTCCATCTCCAATTGCGCGACGCCGCGTCCCTTAATTACCACGAACAGGTATTGCGCCGGGTCGCCTGCACGCAGCAGCACCTCACCGGGCGCAAGGTCGATCTCTTCTACCAGCGCCGCGACCTCCCGAATCTGCTCCTCTGTCACATCTGTGAACAGCTCACAGC
>CAVOCN010000272.1:0-2729 GCA_963694205.1 Dehalococcoidia bacterium
CGACCCCTATGGAACACAAGGTGAACCGGGTGGTTTTCATCGAGTGGCCCCGTCCTGGTTTCATGGCACTGGGGTTCGTTACCGGGAAGACGTCTCCATTGGAAAAAGGAGGGCCTCCTCGGCTAATCATCTACGTCCCCACGGTACCCAACCCGACGTCGGGCAACCTGGCGTTCGTAGCCGAAGAGAACGTTATCGACACTGAAATAACGGTCGAAGAGGCGATGAAGACGGTCTTCTCTGGGGGCATAGTCCCCCCCGACGCCGGTTTGAGGACCGGCAGGGACCCTAAGGCCCCCTAGCCCCCAAAAAGTCCCTAAGCCCCCACGGGAAAAAGAGGGCTTTGCTTGCTACGGGTTCAGTGCGCCAGGTTCAGTTCGTACCAGACGTTCTCTTCCAAAAGATCGAACCCGAGCGAAAGGTATAGCTCCCGGGCGGGCTTGTTGGAATGGTCGACTTCTAACTTCACGGTTTTTGCGCCCTTGGACTCGAGATAGGCCATTCCGGCCGACACGATGGCCCGCCCGAGGCCCTGGCCCCGGTAGTCTGGGTGCACCCCGGTCATGCCTATGTACCCGGTCGACACGTCGCTGTGCTTTGGTCGCTGGGTCCAGTTGTAGCCGCACACTTGTTGCCCGAACAGGAGCAGCAAAATACCGTCCGACTCCCACGGCCGCAGCCTCACCCTGGCCGATATCTCTTCCACGGTGTTGGGGGCGTACCCCCATGAGCCGGTGAACGCCACGTTTTGCAGGTCGGTCAGTGTCTGCTCGTCCCGGTCCAACTCGAAAGGCCTTATGGAGTAGCCAGACGGCAGAGGGTTTGCCCCGACACCGTCTACGGCGGCTGCCAGACGCCAGTAGCGCCTCGCGGCGTTGAAGCCGGAGTCCTCAAGCAAGAAACGGCCGCCCCTGCTCAGCACCGGTACCTGGATGTGCAGCACCGAGGCCTTTAGTTCACCGACACGCTCGATGGCCCTGTCCAAGAGCTGGCGACCGACACCGCGTCTTCGATGACCGGGCAGCACCGCGACCTCCGCGACGACGCGGCTGATGGCGGGCTCGTGGGAAATGCGGGCCATTCCGGCCGCAACGTCGTCGCCCACCTCGGCCAGAAAGCAGTTCGTCTCTGCATTGAGGTTGGGCTGAGCAAGGAACAGGTGCTTGAAGTCGGTGTCGAGTTCTTCTTCACTGCCGGTTGCACCGGACAGTTCGTTGATAAGGGCGGTCCAGGCCGGGACGTCGGCCCAGGTGAAGTTTCGTATTGAGGCGTTTTCTGGCACCCTGGTTAGGTTCCTTTATTGGCGTTTTGAGCGGTGGATATGGGCGATACAGGTGTTTCGAAGCTCAGGGATTCTAGCAGAGCGCCGCAGCGTCAACAATCGATCTAGCGAGTATTTTAGGATTCGATACTCGGCCAATCACGAACCCTTGCCCTCGTTGTCTGAGGAGGCCTACTATTCATCTTTGAGGAGCCCACGTTGTACGACCTGCACGCCCACATCCTCCCGGAACTGGACGACGGAGCCACGGCCGAGGCCGTAACCCTGGAAATGGCGGCTGTGGCAGCGCAATCGGGGACCAAAGTGGTAGTCGCCACGCCCCACATGAAAGACGTCAACGAGCAGTCGTCTGTCGCCACGGCGGCGGCCCTGTGTTTGGACATGGCCAGCAAGATTGAGGCCAACGGAACCGAACTTGAACTGGTTATGGGAATGGAGAACCACGTCGTTCCCGAACTTCCCCAGATGTTTCGCGACGGCCACGCCCTGCCGATTAACGGCACTGAGTACGCGCTCATAGAGATGCCGTTTTTTGGCCATCCGAACTACCTGGAAGAGGTTTTGTTCGAGGTTCAGTTGCTCGGTATTATCCCGTTACTGGCCCACCCCGAGCGTATTGAAGTCATCCAGCAAAGGCCGGAGATTCTCTCCGACTTCGTTGAAAAAGGAATGCTCTCGCAGATAACGGCGGGCAGCCTGCTGGGCTACTTCGGCTCACAAGTCAAACGCTTTACCGAAGACCTTGTCCGCAACGAACTGGCCCATGTGATCGCTTCGGACTGCCACTTCCCCGATGGTCCCAGGTCGCCGAAGCTGTCGGTGGGCTATGAGGCGGCAGCGAAGCTGGTCGGTAAAGACCGGGCGTCTCAGATGGTCAACGAGGTGCCCAGGGCCATAGTGGAGGGCCGCAGGTTCACGGTGCCAGAACCGGGCACGGTGCGCCCCATGGGACGTCGCGGCTGGCGTCGCTGGTTCTAGGCTAGGCAGATAACCCTGGTCGTCAAGGCAGTCTAGTCGTCGAAGAAGGTGATCGTCTTGTCCGGTGTGACAGTGACGAGAACGAACGTCTCTTCTTGCTGGGTCTTGACGGCGTACTCGTGTCCTTCGGTCTTTCCCATGTACCGGTAGGCCAGTTCAAAAAGCAGGGCGTCGGTATCAACTTGCGCGATGGTCGCTTTTCCCTGCACCAGTACGTAAGAGTACGGGGTCTGGCGGCTGGCGATAGACATGGCCACCCGTGCGTCGCCGTGTATGTTGCGGATCTTCACCGTGGAGGGCTCGGCGAGCACGAAGTAGGACTTCCCGTCCCACGAGTACCACACCGGGGCCACGTGGGGCGCTCCGTCGGCCATAAGCGTTACCAGGTCGGCCAGGTGGGGCTCTGCCAGGAACGCCGCTATTTGTTTACTTTCGTCCATTTTTACCCTCGGCTAATTGTCAAAATAGG
>CAVOCN010000273.1:0-2721 GCA_963694205.1 Dehalococcoidia bacterium
CGGCGGGCGAAGGCAGCGGAGGCGTCGCCTTCCGAAACGACCTCGATGTTCAGGCCCGTGCGGTAGGCGATTATCGACTTGAACGCCACCACGCCGTGGTCCCGTACTGCGTTCGTCATCGCCGCGTCATAGTCTGCGACAAGAGCGTCGAAGCTAGTCGAGCTTTCCAGCAGGTCGCGCACGAGGGTCGTGAGGCGGAACACCTTTTTGATGAAGCCGGGGTAGCTTTCGTTGAACGTGTCGACGTCTTCCAGTGTGCCCAGGGCGTTGTCCACGCCCAGCCCCTTTATGGCCTGGTCGTCCAGCATGCCAGCGACGTATCCAGAAAAGTCGGCCTTCCGTCGCTTCTCACGCTCGGCTACTACTGCCTCGAGGGTTGGTTCGGTACCGAGATACCCGGCAATGTCTTTAATGCGCTTTTTCAGCGCCCCGGTGCTCAGGCCCTGGCGACTCGCCGTCGCAATCCGCTCCGCGTCGCTCATGCTGGGGGGCGTGGTCGCGACCATGGCGTACTGGCCTGCGAATGCGTTGGCGTCCATCGCATCGTCGTTATATGCGAAGCAGTGCACGTCGAAAACTGGGCTGTTCTTCAGGTCGATCATTGTCGTCATCGTTTAGTTCCTCCAGGTCCCTTACTCGCCTCTCGTCCCCGCGCCCCGGCCCCAAAATGGGTGCATGGGCGGGTCCGGGTGGCAACATTTGGCCGGGACTAAGGTAATGCCGGCGCTCGCGCATTTCAATAGGCTGGCCCGTCGAATTCGTTGACAGGCCACTCCGACTCCATAAAATGGCCGCAGGCTCGGAGGAAGCGCGAATTGACCACACTGCACCACACTGGATTTGTCGTAGAAGACTTGGACCGTTCTGTGCGTTTTTACACAGAAGGCCTGGGGCTGGAGCGCTACAACCGCGTGCTTTCTGATAACCCAGGTATTTCTGGCGTCGTCGGCCACGAGAACGCGTCTCTCGACATTGCTTTGCTGGTGGGCGTAGACGGCCACACTCTGGAGATCATCCAGTACATGAACCCCGTTGGCGAGCCGTCCGACCCCGACGCCCAGCGCAAGCGCGCCCGTTTTGGCGCGGCCCACCTGTGCTTCGTCGTACAAGACATTGGGGCGACCTATTCCAAGCTGCTTGAGCTTGGAGGGACAAAACTGAACCCACCGGTAGGAGTATTCGAAGGCCTTAGTGCCTGCTACTTGCAGGACCCGGACGGCAACTGGTTAGAGCTAATTGAGGACGAGGCACACAAGCGCCAACCCTTCACCATTCGTCAGAACTTAGGGATCCCAGTAACACCTGAGAAATAGCAAATAACTGAGGAATAGCACACACGCGAGCAACAGCAAACGCGTGAGCGATAGTACAAACGAAACCACAGAGGAGTAACAAATGGCCAGAGTAGTAATGAACCACACAGGCTTCGTCGTCAAAGACCTGGAGGTGTCGCGCAAGTTCTACATGGAAGGCCTCGGCCTGGAAGAGCTTCGTAAGTTCGACATACAGAGCCACGAACTGGGGCTTGTAGTGGGCTACGACAATGCCCGCATCTACGCATCCATGCTCGCCGGTGCAGACGGGCACATGCTGGAGATCATCCAGTACGTTGACCCGCCAACCCTCGATACGGCGGACCCGATTCTGTATGAGCGTCGGCGCGTCGGCGGCACCCACCTGGCCTTCTTCGTCGAGGACTCAGTAGCGACCTGGAAGCGGCTTTGCAGCATGGGCGGCACGGCGCTAAACGACCCCGTAGAGGTGCTGCCGGGCATGTGGGAGTGCTACATGCAGGACCCGGACGGCAACTGGATAGAGATAACCTCAGACGAGAGCCACAACCAACAGCAGTTCGTCATAAGGCAGATCCAGGCTATGCCCGACTAGGGTAGGGCTCAAATCAAAACACGAACCAGTAGGAGAACGTAAGTAATGGCACTGACGATGTACCACACCGGCTTTTCGGTGGAAGACATGGACCGGTCGGTCAAGTTCTACACCGAGGGCGTCGGCCTCACGGTCGACGTCGATATGGACCTGCAAGGCTACGGCCTACAGCAGGTCGTGGGCTACGACGACGCCCACATACACGCCGTAATGCTCAAGGCCAACGACGGCCACATACTCGAACTGCTCCAGTACCTCGCCCCCAAGGCGGTCAAGAGGGAGGAGTCACAGCAGCACCCCCGGTACCTCGTGGGCGCGGCACATCTGGGATTCATGGTCGACGATGCCGAGGCGACCTTGCAGCGCTGCCTGGACCTGGGCGGCACCAAACTCAACCCCATCGTCGAGGCGTACGACAACCTGTGGGCCTGCTATTTGCAGGACCCCGACGGTAACTGGATCGAACTGGTACAGGACTCGGTTCACAAGGCGAACCCCTTCACCATTATTCAAAACCGCACCCGCCCGTAAATGGCTAAGAATCGAGAAATAGCCGGGGTCGAGATGGCTCGGCCCCGGCCCCGGCGGCCCTAATATGAACAGCCCCTTCCAAATACGCATGGCCGTTCCCTCAGACGCCGAGGCAATAGCCGCCTTCAACTCTGCGATGTCGATAGAGACCGAGGGCATCGTCCTGCCACAGGAGAACGCTCTGCCCGGCGCGTCGGCCGTGTTCGACGATCCGTCGCTGGGCTTTTACCTGATCGCCGAAACGGACGGCGAACTGGCCGGGTCGCTCATGATCACCTACGAGTGGAGCGATTTGTCCAACGC
>CAVOCN010000274.1:0-2710 GCA_963694205.1 Dehalococcoidia bacterium
TTCAATGAGCCGGTCAATCTCTTCGTCTTCCACCGAAATGCCGTACTTGGCAGCCACCTGCGAGAGGATCTCGTCTTCCACGAACAGTTGCAGGGCAGAGAAGATTTCCTGGCTGGCCTGGAACTCCAAATCGAATAGGCGTGACTGCGCCTGCTGGGCCCGGAGCGCGTCGACGAGGTCCCCACGGGAGTAGGTGATGTCGTTGACTTTAACGAGGGCCTGACGGGGAGGCAGCACGAACGCGATCACAAAGCCTGCTGTGAGGATTCCGGCGATGACGAGTAGTGCGAGCCCTATGGCCATGAGTTTGAGGCGCTGCCGGGACTGGTTGGTACGCTGAAGTACCATCTGCCTCCGGCGATCGCCGGAGACGTTCCTCAGTGCGGCCCGCCCAACGGCTCCTTGGCCTGCATTTGGGCCTGAGCTGCCGTCTGGGAGTTGGTTTTCGGGGGGGTTGTCTTCCACGCCTACGCTCCTGCCCGGGCGCAGCCGCCTCTATGCATACGCTGAGGCGAGCCTGGGACTGGCTCCGCTCGGAACCTCGGCCCGGTCGGTTGGTGTTGCCCAATTGGCCAGCGTGGCCAATTCGACGTACTTAAAGTAATACGCCCCCAACGCGGTTTTGGTTGGGGGCCCCCTTGAAGTAGGGGTAGTTGGGTTTTAGTTAGATTTTACTCGCGAGAAGCGACTACTTGTCTCGACGAGCGACTACCGACGCGGAGAGGCGTACATGCCGCTGTGAGCCGGGCTGAACGGGAGCAGAGCGATGATGCGCGCCCGCTTGATGGCCGCCGCCAGGGCACGCTGGTGCCGCGAGCAGGTACCGGTCTTGCGACGGGCGTCCATCTTGAACCGGTCGGAGACGTAGTTCTTCAGAACGTCGATGTTTTTGTAGTCGATGTGCTTGACCTTGTTTACGCAGAAGCCGCAAACCTTCCTACGAGCGTAGAACCGGCCTCGACCGCCGCCGCGCCGTCCACCACCGCCACCACCTGACCTTTGCTGTGTCATTAATTCAAACTCCTCGTGTTTGTCGAAATCGTAGTCGCCCCTGTATGGGGGCGCCCGGGGGTTACTTTTTAGTTTCTCTTATTTAGTTACCAGGGCAGATCTTCGAGGTTGTCGGAGCTGCCGCCGCCGGCATTTCCGCCCTGTTGGCCTCCACTGGAGCCGCCACCGGGCTGGCCGCCGCCCGCATTGCCGCCGCCTTGCTGTCCTTCGCCCTGTTGGCCGCCGCCGGGCTGTCCACCACCGGACTGGCCGGCGCGGTCGAGGAACAGGACCTTGTCGGCGCTGATTTCCAGGCTGACCCGTGTCTGGCCGTCGTTGCCGGTCCAGGTGTCGGACTTGAGCCTGCCTTCAGCGTAAATTTTCATTCCCTTGGTGACGTAGTTGTTGCACTGCTCGGCAAGTTTGCCCCAGGCGCTGATTCTGAACCACTCGGTCTCTTCGTGCCTCTCACCGTCGGCGGTGTTGTAGACACGATTGGTCGCGAGGCTGAACGAGGTTACTGCGGTGCCACTTGGGGTGTACCTCATTTCGGGGTCGGATCCGACGTTCCCGATCACGAGGATTTTGTTCATGCTCACAGGTTCACACCTTTACGATGAGGTGCCGCAGGACCTGCTCCGACGCTTCCAAGGTATGCCCAAGATCTTGGGCACCCTGGGGGTCGAGGCTGAACCTGGTAACGGCGTAGTTGCCTTCGGCGAACTTCTTGATGGGGTAGGCCAGGCGGCGCAGACCCCAACTGTTGGTCTCGCCGACCGTACCACCGCGCTCTGAAATGAACGTGGCGGTGTTCTGGTTGGACCCGTCCACCTCGGCCTCTGTGGCCTCGGGGCTGAGTATCACGACAAGCTCGTAGTCTCTTGATTTATCGGTTGCCAAATCTATATCTCTATCTCTATGTTTCGGAAGGTTCCCGCATTGACGGGTTACGACACGGGCGACAAACGCAGATTATACCACGCTCGCCCTATTCGCCCGGTACACAGCGGCACCGGTGAACGGGCGCCCCGTATGCCCTTTGGGGGCCACGTGTCATCTAAACACAGTGTACCTATGAATGAGTCTTTTATGGAGAGCCTACTCAGGAGAAGTAGCAGCCGGGCCGGGCCGTCGGCCCCTGGCTGGGAAGACTTCTACCCGCACTCGCGCTTTTACGAGCCTTCTCGTTAGCTCGGGGTTAGCACGGGCCGTTGACATCCTCCGTCGCCCGGCCGTAGCCTCGCCGAAACGCCCTTGCGGGGCTACCCATCTGGGAAAGGGGAAAGCTATTGGACTCGAAGAGATTTTCAAGTGCGGACGATGTCCTTAACTACCTGCGAGCGAACAGCAACTGGGGCAGGTGGGGTGACCGGGGAGCGGCCGGGGCGATAAACCTTGTCACGGACGAAAAGAGACGAGAGGCCGCAGCGCTGGTGAAAAGCGGCCGCGCCGTGTCACTCGCCCGGCCCTGGGCGACGGTGCCCAACGACGAGAACTCTCAGCCAGCCCAGCGCTACACCTACACCATTGACGAGTACATAGGCGACTGGCGCTCTGCCCACGACTACATCGGCGTCGCCTTTCATGGCACCTCACATACTCATGTGGATGGACTGGGGCACATGTGGAGCCCCGACGGCATGTGGGACGGGCGCGACCCGGACGTGGAGGTGCGCGGCGAGGGCGTGCGCTACGGCGGCATCGAGGAGTGGGCGCAGGG
>CAVOCN010000275.1:0-2701 GCA_963694205.1 Dehalococcoidia bacterium
CCCACCTCGACAACATCGGCCCGACCCTCCCCGACCTGCTGGCAATAGCGCCAATCACCCGTTTTGAGGTACTCGGCCTCGCCAGCGACGAGGTCCACACCGCTCTCGATGGCCTGGGTGTCGTGTATCTCCCCCACGTCGAGGGATTCGAGCGCACCTAGACCAGCTTCGAGGCGGGCCGACTCCACTCCGCGATGAGATTCGCCGGATCGTCCGCTAGGCGAAGGCCATTGCGCGGGCCGGGTTGCCGATTAGGAAGGCGTCGACCTGGGACTGTGTGAAGCCGCGCCGAAGCATGCGGGGCACGATGTTCTCAAGCACGTGGGCGTAGCCTTTGCCGCCGCCAGCAGCGGCCATGACTTTTAGGCACACGTCTTGCGCCAACGTGACCTGGTCTCCGAAGCCTGCGTCTACAAGGAATTCGAGGGTGTCGATGCGCTCGGCGTCGGTGGGGATGGGCACTTCCCTGCCCCACTCGATGGTGCCGGTTATCTCGTAGCCGAAGGTGTCGAGTTCGAGGAAGCAGCCGGTTTCGGCCAGCGCTTTGAGGTGCCCCCAGTCGCGGACGGAGTAGTCGAGGTGGCCCATGATGATGTGCCTGGGGTTTGCGCCTGCGGCGACGAGCACATCGAGTATTTCGCCGGACGATGTGTCTTCAGTACCAGGGTGTATAAGGATGGGCGCGCCGGTCTCGACCTGGCCTTGCGCAGACGCTCGCAGGACTTTGCGCTGGATGTCGTCGGAGGGGTGGACGTTGCCTATTTCGCCGATGAGCCCGGACTTGATGCCCGTCTCACCAACACCCACAGTCACGTCGCGCACGAGCCGCTCGGTGATGGACTCTTCCGAGCGCTCGTCCATGTCGGGAGGCCGAAAAGACGGGACGTAGTGGCCGGAGCCCATGACTATGTTGAGCCCCGTGGCGCGAGAGATGCGGGCGAGGGCGAGGGGGTCGCGGCCCAGGTCCCAGTCGGTGGCGTCCACTACTGTTCCGCCGCCTGCGAGCATGAAGCGGCGAATTTCTTCCAGCGCCATGTCCTCTGACAGCAGTCGGAGGCCGTCTTTGTTGGAGTAGCCGACGGTGGCGAATGGGCCGATCATTTCCATTGACCAGGGCTTGTCCCACATGCCTCTGAGCGTCGCCTCTTCGGCGTCAACGGAGTAGCCTGCCAGGTCGATGAGCAGGTGTTCGTGGGTGAGGGTAATGCCCATTTCGGACGGCTCGATTAGCCCCAGCACGGTCTGGACTTTGCCTGTCATTGAGCCGGGCATTGCCTTGGTCATGTATGTGCCTCTCGGGCTGGTTTAAGAGTAGGCCAGGGCTTTGGCGGGGTTGCGGACGAGGAAGCCGTCGATCTGGTCGCGGCTGTAGCCGCGTTTGCGCAGCCGGGGCACGATGGATTCAAGGATGTGGGCGAAGCCGTGGCCACCGGTGCGGGCCGCCATGCGCTTGAAGCACACGTCTTGCGCTAGCACGATGCGGTCTTCGTAGCCCTGGGCGACGAGGAAGTCGATGGCGGTGAGGCGCTCTGCGTCGGTGGGCACACGAAGCTCGATGCCCATGTAGTCCATGCCGCTGTCTTCTGCGCCGATGGTGTCGTATTCCAGCACGCAACCCGTCTCGGCGATGGCCTTGAGGGCTCCGGTGTCGCGCACGGCGAAGTCGAGGTGGCCCATGATGACTTTCGTCAGGTCAACTCCCGCTTCGGCCAGCACTTCTAAGATCGCCATAGGCGACTCGTCCACGCCGCCGGGATGGATGGAGATGGGAGCGCCGGTGGCTAAGTGGGCTCGCGCGGAAGCGCGAAGAACTTTGGTCTGGTTGTCGTCGAGGGGGTGGACGTTGCCCACCTCGCCGATGACGCCGCTTTTAATGCCCGTCTCACCGACACCCAGGGTCACGTCGGCCACGATGCGCTCGTAGATGGAGTCTTCGGTGCGGTCGTCCATGTCGGCGGGGCGCAGGAGCGGGACGTAGTGGCTGCACCCCATGACGATGTTCAACCCCGTAGCCCGCGACACACGGGCCAGGGCGAGGGGGTCGCGGCCCAGGTCCCAGTTGGTGGTGTCTACTACGGTGCCGCCGCCTGCGAGCATGAAGTCGCGAATCTCTTCGGTCGCCGCCTGCTCTGAGTACAGCTCCATGATGTCTTTGGTGAACCAGACGTTTTTCTGGTAGCTACCCACCATGTCCATCGTGTAAGGCTTGTCCCACAGCGCCCGTTTGGTCGCTTCTTCGGGCTGGTATGAGTAGCCTTTCATGTCGATGAACAGGTGCTCGTGGGTGATGGTGACGCCCATCTCCGAAGGCTCTATTGGCCCCAGCACAGTTTGGACTTTTCCCGTCATTGGGCTCGTATTCGGGCCTGTCATATCTGGCATCGATTTCCCCCCGGCACTCTATGCAAAGGCGAGCGCTTTCGCTGGATTGTGAATGAGCATGGCGTCTAGCTGGGCCTGTGTCCAGCCGCGAGCCCTCATGTGCGGGACGATGTTTTCCAGCACGTGGGCCTGCCCCTTGCCGCCGTAGGGTGCCTGCCACCACTTCATGCATACGTCTTGCGAAATTAGCAGCCGGTCGCCGTAGCCCGCGCCGACGAGGTATTCGAGGCGAACGATGTTCTGCACGTCGGTGAGGGAGTCGGAGTAAGCGCCTTCGTATTCCATGGACGACGCCTCGAAGCCGAATGTGTCGAACTCG
>CAVOCN010000276.1:0-2696 GCA_963694205.1 Dehalococcoidia bacterium
TCAACCGGAATTGTCTTGTGGCAGAGGAGGCGCTGTGGTAGCTTGGCTCGCGGTTCGTAAGCTTGGCCGGTAAATTGCCAGAAATTCGACGAAGATGGGAGGATGGCGATAGGAACTCTAACGCTGACAGAGGTAGCGGTAGGTGAGGCGAGGCCATTCGGCTTCAATGAGGCCGAATGGGAAGCGCTCGTGGCTCAGACGGCCTGCCCCACGGTGTTCCTGACACCCTGGTGGATATCGGCCTGGCACGAGGTGTTCGGTAGCGAGGGGCTACCCAGGGTTATCCAGATAAGAGACGGCGATGAGTTGGTCGGCGTAGCGCCCCTGTTGGACCTCGGTGACTCACTGATTTTGGCGGGCGACCCCGACCTGTTCGACTACCAGGACGTCGTAGTGGCGAAGGGCCGGGAGGCCGACGTGGCCGAGGCCTTGCTCGGGTACCTGGCAGATGTCCCGAACTGGAAGTCGCTGGACCTGCCTTCGGTGCCGGGAGACTCCCCCACGCTCGATGCCATAACCGCCGCTGCGGAAGCCAAGGGTTACGCGGTTGAGCGAACCGAGTCCGCCGTGGCACCGGCGGCAGAGCTTTCTGGAAGCTGGGACGAGTACGTCGCGGCTCTTCCCAAGAAACGCCGGCACGAACTGCGCCGGAAAATACGCAAGTTGGAGGCGGCCGGGGAGGTCCGACAGTTAGAGGTAACTGAAGAGCAAGGCCTTGAGGAGCAGGTCGAAGACTTTCTCCGACTGATGGGCAATACCAACGAGGAAAAGGCGGCCTTCCTGACACCGGACAGGCGACGGTTCTTTCACCTATTGGCAGCGCAAGCGGCAAAAAGAGGAGCGCTCAAGCTCTCGTTTTTGGAACTTGACGGAGAGCGGCTCGCGGGTTGCCTGGTATTCGACTATGCGGGCGTTTACTTGCTATACAATAGCGGCTACGACCCGGCTCGGTCCGACCTCAGCGTAGGCCTCATCAACAAGGCGTTCGCCGTTCGTCAGGCCATTGAAACGGGACGGCGCCGGTTCGATTTCCTCAAGGGTGCCGAGCGTTACAAGTACAGTCTGGGTGGTCAGGACAGGGCCATCTATGGAGTCGTCGTAACTAGGCCTCAATGAAAAGCATCGCCCTTTTAAGTCTGCACGGTTGTCCTGTTGCCCGGTTGGGTGAGCGCGACACCGGCGGCATGAACGTTTATCTGTTGCAGGTGGCACGCGAGTTGGGCCGGACCGGTGTCCAGGTAGATGTTTACACCCGCTCTCACGACCCGGCGGACCCACAGGTCATCGAATTGGGCGAAAACGCACGTGTCGTGCACATAAGGGCCGGTGGCTTCGAAGAGCGCAAAGAGAACCTCTACGGCGTCATACCGGAGTTCCTGGCCAATTTGGACACTTTCCAGCAAGAAGAAGGCGTCAGTTACGACATAGTCCACTCCCACTACTGGCTGTCTGGACGGGCGGGCATAGAGCTGTCTCGCAAGTGGGGCGTGCCGCATGTCGCGACGTTCCACACGCTGGCCCGGCTGAAGATGCAAGCGAGGGTGGGGGAGCACGAGTCCTCTCTCAGGGTTGAAACTGAAACCGACGTGCTCAACTCGGTGGACGGCGTGGTCGTTTCTACTGATGCAGAGGCGACGGAGATTGCTCGCCTGTACAACGTCTCGCCGTCGCGTGTGGAGGTCATAGCGCCTGGCGTCGATCTCGAACTGTTCCGACCGACAGACGTGCAAGGAGCGAGAGACGACCTGGGCGTTAAAGAAGACAACGTCGTGCTCTACGTCGGCAGGCTGGAACCGCTCAAGGGCGTGGACATACTGGTGAAGGCCGTCGCGGACCTGGAGATGGTGGGCAGCACCAGGCTGCTCATCGTCGGTGGTGACAAGGAAACCGACCCTCTGGCAGAGAAGCTGGGCGCGCTGGCCGCTTCGCTGGGAATCGCCGAAAAGGTGACGTTCGCCGGGCCAGTTCCACAGTCAGTGCTACCTACCTACTACGGTGCGGCCGACGTGCTGGTGCTGCCCTCGCACTACGAGAGCTTCGGCCTCGTGGCGTTGGAGGCTATGGCCTGCGGCACGCCTGTGGTCGTTTCCCGCGTGGGCGGCCTCAAGACCTTCGTGAGGAACGGCGAGAGCGGCTACCTGATACCGTGGCGCTGTCCCGACCCCTTCTCGCAGCAAATAGAGGTCATGCTGGCCAACCCGTCTCTACGTAGCGCAATGGGCGCTGCGGCCCTGGAGACGGCCCGGCGGAGGGGCTGGACCGGAGTGTCGTCGCGGCTCATAGATTTCTACGAATCGCTCGTCGAAGGCCCGGACGCCACACCCCCCGTAGTGAGCGCGGCCCAGGCGTGACCACCCGAAACTTGAAAAATGGACGAACGACAACAGCCCGACGGTTCCAACGACCCTCGCTCTGAGGGCACGGCGGTCAGGGCCAGCTTCCTGACCAGAGCCGAGCGCCACCTGTGGCGCAAGGTAGTTTCGGGCTTTCTGGTCGTGGTCCCCCTGGGTATCACGTTCATCATTCTGCGGGCCGTCGTCATTTTTCTGGACGACATACTCAGACCGTTCCTGGATAACACCTACCTGGACTTCCCCGGCATAGGGCTGGTTATATTGCTGATCGGCCTGTATTTGATAGGGGCCATCGTCTCTGCACGGCTGGGCCGCAGGGCGTTCGACGTTCAGGGTGCCGTG
>CAVOCN010000277.1:0-2691 GCA_963694205.1 Dehalococcoidia bacterium
GGGGCTCCCGCAGCATCGCGACGTTCCAGATGTCGGACCCCGGCATGTCGAGCCGCTCCATCACCCGGAACCCGAAGTGCTCGTAAAGCGAAATGTTGAACTCCGAGTTGGTGTCCAAAAACACCGGCACGCCCTCGGCATCGGCCCTATCGAGCATCGGCTTCATGAGGCGAGATGCGTGCCCCTCGCCCTGGTGCTCCGGGTCCACGCCTATTGGCCCGAGGAACCAGTGCGGCATCGGCGCGTTCCGCCGTCGCATCTCTTCCTGAAAGTTGAGTCCTACCGTGACCTTGCCGCCGCCGTTGCGATAGAACGCCAGCATGTCCAGCGGCGCGGCCCGCCACATGTGCCCTGCGCTCAGGTGAAACCCCGGCGGCTGCCATGCAGCAACGCCCTCGAAGTCGAGGGAAGTCGCGTGCACCTCGCCGTGCCGGGAAATGGCCTTGACCATCGCCCGCCAAAGCGGCGGGAAGCAGCGGGCCCGCTCGGCCTCGTCGGGCCAGTACTCGCCTGGAAACGGGAAGTCCCAAAACGAACTACCCAGCGTCTTCGCAGCGGCTCCAGCATGCGAGCGATCAAGCTCCAGCAGACCCATTCGCGCGCCCCCTAAACCTGCGTCAGCTTCGTCAGTCGTTGCCCCGAGCCCGTCGGCGCGCCTGCGGCCGTGACGTGGCCGATGTAGATGCTGCCCTTGGAGTCGATGGCCAGCCCGTGCGGCCAGGCGAACAGGCCGGTGTTGTCGGCGCTGCCGAAGCGGCCCAGCACCGTGCCGTTCAGGTTCAGGATGGTCACCCGGCCAGCGTGTTCGGTCACGGCGATCACCCCGTCCGGGCCCTGGTGAACCTTGCTTGGCATACGGAAGCCACTCCACATGCCGAGAAAGTCGCCCTTCAGGTCAAAAAACTGGATGCGGTTATTGAGCCGGTCGCAAATTAGCACCCGGCCTCGCGTGTCTATGAACAGGCCGTGAATCAGGTGAAACTCCCCCGGTCCACCCTTGCCCGGCTCGCCCCAGCTACGCAACAGCTCGCCCTCGGCTGAGAACCGGTGGATGCGCGAGTTGGCGTAGCCATTGGCCACGTACACGTCGCCGTTGGGAGCCACTCGTACGCCCGACGGCACGTTGAACGGGTGGCCAGCGCGGTCCACCGGGTTCGCCCAGCCCGTGTCGCGGCCCTTTTGCAGGCTGTAGCCGGTATCCGACGGAACCCCTGGTGTTCCTAGCGTCATTACTAACTCACCGTCACCCGTGTACTTGGACACCGAGTGATCGTTGCGATCGACCAGGTACACGTTGCCATCGGCGTCGAAGTCTATGCCGTGCACGTTCTCGTACTTGTGCGGCCAAACTCTCACCAAACTCCCGTCGGGAGCGAAAACCATCAACTCCCCGGTGGGAATATTGAACGCCCACACGTTGTCGTCCGCGTCCACCGACACCCCGGCGCACTCGGCAAACGTGCTCTCGTTAGGAGGCTGCCCCCACGCAATATCGACCTCGTACCGGTAAGGACCGGCGTCCAGCATCACGGGTTCACGAGGCCGTCGTGAGTGGACCAGTAGCCAGACGATGGGGCTCGCTTCACTGGCGCCGGGCCCTTGCCCTCCCTGAAGTCTTCGACTGAGTCCTCGGGCTCATACCCCAGCACATCAGTGAAGTGTGAGTAGTCGCGGTACCCCCACTTGTTATTGGAAGTAACGAGGAAGGTGTCGAACTTCAGGTCAGCCGGCGCGTTCAGCGACAGCATCAGCGCCTGCACAATGTCGTTGTGGCTCAAAAAGTTGGCAAAGTCGTACGTGTCCTCAGGCAGGCCCGATGGCCTGACCATGCCTATCCGCAGATTAATGACCGACAGCCCGTGAACGTCGGAAAAATGGCGCGTCAACGCCTCGCCAGCCACCTTGGAAACGCCGTACAGGCCGTAAGGGTGGAAGACCTTCTGGTCCACCATGTCCCACGTCTCGGGCACATCGTCGTAGCGTCCAGCTTCTAAGTCCTTGTAGACGCCATCTGCACGGACCACGCCCTTTATCGTCGCGCCGCTGGACGCGTTCACAATGCGCGTCACCCCGGCCAGTCGTGATGCCTCCAGCACGTTGTAGGTGCCTGTAATGTTCACGTTCACCATGTCAGTCCAGTCGGCGTCCGTCAGCACCGCCGACAGGTGCACCACCGCGTCCTGGCCCTCGAACGCCCCTTTAATGGCGTCCAGGTCGGAAATGTCGGCCCGCACCGTGCGCACGCCTTCGACCTCGCTGCGGTTCAGCGCCGTCACCTCGTAGCCGCCATCGGCAGTCAGCCGGTCGCGCAGCAGTCCGCCAATGAGCCCGCTAGCGCCGGTAATCAGAACCTTCTTTGTCATGCCTTGTTACCTCTATGATTCCTGCACCTCATCCCTGCCCCTTATCCCTGGATGGGGGGCCCCATTGCAGTGGAGGAGGACGCAGCGCCAATATAAGGACGACCCCGAATTGCGTCAACCGCAACCGGCTAGTCAGGAGCAAACGTGCAAGAGAACGAAGAACTTGAAATTCCCGAGTTAACGGGTGCCGAAATGGTCGAAGTTGACCGGGCAATGGTCGAAGACTTCGGGATCGACCTTACCCGCATGATGGAGAACGCCGGTCGCGCCCTGGCCCTGCTCGCCCGCGCGCGCTTCTTCGACTGCGATGTGACGGGGCACCGCGTTG
>CAVOCN010000278.1:0-2687 GCA_963694205.1 Dehalococcoidia bacterium
ATGAACACCTGCTCATAGACCTGGAGTGCTACTTCGTGCAGCCGGAAGAGGCCACTGAACGCGCGTATGTAGACGCACCCGTTGAGATGGCCAACAGGGGTGCACTTCCGGCGCGCTGGACGCACAACCTGGCCCAGATGAAGTTGCTGGACGAGCCAGTGGCGACGTCCGAGGCGATGGAATTCCGGCTCGCTGGCGGAGGCACCCTTGTCGACGTGACGAGCAAGGGCATTGGCCGCGACCCGCTGGCACTGGCCCGGATTTCCCGCAGCACGGGGCTGAATGTCGTCATGGGGGCGGGCTACTACATACCGCTTTCGCACCCGGCCGACATGGATGAGCGCTCAGAAGAGTCGATCTACGACGAGATGGTGCGGGATGTGACGGTCGGCATTGGTGAGACTGGTATCCGCAGCGGCATCATCGGCGAGCTGGGCAATACGGCGCCTCTGACTGGCAACTCTAAGAAGGTGCTCCGGGCCGCAGGGGCCGCTAGCAAGGCCACGGGCGCGCCCATAACCATTCACCCCGGTGCCGGGACGGCGCTGGAGATCATCGATATTTTGACCACGGCAGGGGCCGACCCGAACAGGGTGGCGATGGGGCATCTCGGTATGGGCCACAGGGACCCAAAAGTGTTGCTCGCGATTGTCGAGTCGGGGGCGTACGCACAGTTCGACCACTTCGGCGGGTTCGAGGACACGTCGCTGCGCTCGCTCACATCAGCAAATATGGTCGTCAACGACGTGCAGCGCCTTGAAATGGTGGAAAGGTTGGTTAGGGAGGGCTATGAGGACAGGCTGCTGTTTTCCCACGACGTGTGCTGGCTGACTCACCTGTCGAGTAAGGGCGGGAAGGGCTACGCCCACGTCATCGAGTCGCTGGTGCCCCGCATGATGCGTAGCGGCTGGACGCCGGAACAGGTAAACAAGGTGCTGGTTGCGAACCCGGCACGGCTGCTGACGTTCGAGGCACCGGCCCTGTAATGACTGAGAGTAAAGCGACCGGGTCCAACGGGGCTGGACCAAAAGCAGCGGGCCGCGTACAGACCGTACTCGGCCTCGTGGAGCCGAGTTCGCTGGGCCTCACCCATACACACGAACACCTGCTCATCGACATGCGCTGCTACCACCGGGTGCCCGAAGAGGCCACTCGCCGCCAGTGGGTGAACGCGCCGCTGACGATGGACCGGCTGGGCTTCATATCCGGCAACCAGAACTTCAGCCTGGACGAGGCGACGCTACTAGACGAACAAGCCTCTATCGCCGAACTGCGCAAGTTCCAGGTCGCTGGTGGCGGCACCATCGTCGACACGACCTCTGTCGGCATCGCCCGCGACCCGCTGGCGCTGGCTCGCATTTCCCGTGCCACCGGGGTGAACGTGGTAATGGGCTCTGGCTACTACGTGCCTATTTCGCACCCCGCAGACATGGACGAGCGCTCAGAGGAATCGATATACGACGAGATAGTGCGCGACATAACCGTTGGCGTTGGTGGGACTGGCATACGCAGCGGCCTCATCGGCGAGCTGGGGAACACTCACCCCCTTGGCGACAACGAGATAAAGGGGCTACGAGCGGGGGGCGCGGCCCAGCAGAGCACCGGCGCGCCCGTGCTCATCCACCCTGGCTTTCACCCGGATGCTCTTGGGCAGATTATGCAGGTGCTCACAGGCGCCGGGGCGGACCCTGGGCGGGTGATTATGGGCCACCTCGACCACATAGGAGACAGGCCAGCCATCCTGGAACTGGCGGCTTCTGGGTGCTACTTGGAGTGGGACACGTTCGGCTACGAGGACAGCGCGTTGGAAGACGTATTGAACTGCCCGGTACCAAACGACGAACAGCGCCTGGATTCGCTCGAATGGCTGGCCGAGGCCGGGTATCTGGACCGGTTGCTGGTCGCCCACGACGTGTGCACGCAGTCGCGGCACAGCACCCACGGGGGCAAGACGTTCGACCACTTCATCACAGCGCTGGTGCCTCGCATGCGTACGCGAGGCTGGTCGGAGAGCGACATCAATATGATCCTGGTAGACAACCCGGCACGCATACTGACGCTGCAAGAGCCGGGGTAAGAGGCTGACAACGAGATGACTTCAGACGCTATGGCCGGAAAAGTAATGACGGTGCTGGGGTCGATAGACCCCGAAGAGTTGGGCATTACGCTGATGCACGAGCACCTGTTCGCCGACGGCGGCTGCTACAACACGGTGCCGCCCGAAGCTTCGCTGAGAAGCCTGGTAGACAGGCCCGTTTCGTTCGACATGCTCGGGTCGATAGGCCGGTTGTGGAACGTGGTGCGAGAGCACACGCAGATGTACTCCTACGACGAGGCCGTTAGCGAGGTGACGGCCTTCAAGCTGGCGGGCGGCCGCTCGCTGGTGGAAGCTACATCTATTGGTATTGGCCGTGACCCGCTGGCAATGGCGCGCGTGTCCCGCGCAACGGGCCTGAACGTCATTATGGGAGGCGGGTACTACGTACCGGCGGCCTACCCCACAGAGCTTGCCGAGATGACCGAGGACCAGGTCTACGACCGGCTGGCTCGCGACGTTACGCACGGCGTCGGCGACACAGGAATTCGCACCGGCATTATCGGCGAGGTCGGCGTCGGCGGGTCGATGTCCCAGATGGCGGGCGCTGAGGGCGAGCTTCCGGAGTCGAAAGTTCTGAGAGCAGCCGCAC
>CAVOCN010000279.1:0-2679 GCA_963694205.1 Dehalococcoidia bacterium
GACTTTTTCTACCAGATGCTCTAGGCCGGGCACGTCGTTGGGGTTGCCGTCCATCTCGACGACCATCGACCCCTCACCGAAATTTCCTCGCACCTCGTCCAGCGTCCCATGTAGGACCACTCGGCCAAAGTTGATCATCATGACCCGGTCGCACATCTCCTCTACCTGGTTCATCTGGTGGGTGGAAAGGATGGTCGCCGCCCCGTTTGCCCGGGTCTCTGCTAGTACCTCTTTCACCAGCCTTACGTTTACCGGGTCGAGGCCGGAAAATGGCTCGTCCAACACGACCAGGCTGGGGCGGTGCTGAATTGCGGCCGCCAGTTGGATGAGCTGGCTCATGCCCTTGCTCAACTCCGCGACCTTGGCCCCGGCGTGCTGGGCCATCCCCAGGCGTTCCAGCATGGCCCCGGCCGAGTCTCTCGCGTCTTGCTTTTCAAGACCCTTGAGGGCGCCGAGATATTCCAGTGTTGGCAGCACCTTTTGGTCTTTGTAGAGACCTCGCTCTTCAGGCAAGTAGCCCAAATTGGGTCGATGGAGATCGGTGAAGGGCTCGCCGAACAGCAACACCTGGCCCGAGTCGGGGCGGATGACGTTGAGCACCATGCGTATTGCTGTGGTCTTGCCCGCACCGTTCGGGCCCACCACGCCCAACACTTCGCCAGGTTGTACTGAGAAAGAGACGTCGTCCACAACGAGCCGACCGGAGCGGCCGGAACCAAAGGATTTGCAGATGGAGATGGCCTCGACCGCAGCCGTCATTTGTAGTTCCCTCATCGAGTGGAATTGATGTACTTTGTCAGTATAAGTTGGCGTCAATGGACCAGCGTTTTGACCGCTTGACGCCGTCCGCCGCCGTAGAGCACACTGGCGGCCTTGCTGGCCTACCTGAATGGGTTGGGCCGGTTCCCAATTCGGAGACGTGAATGATCGATATTGGTTCTGGCGCCGGGGCGGCGCTGGCCCTCGGATTCCTGCTCGGCCTGAAACACGCCACAGACGCCGACCACGTGGTGGCGGTGGCGACGGTTGTTGGCGATGCCCGCTCCAGCGTGTGGCGCGGCATATGGATTGGCGCGTCTTGGGGGCTGGGTCACACCGTGCCGCTGGTTGTAGTCGGTATCGTCATTTTGGCGCTCAAGGGCCAGTTCATGTCCACGTACGAGGGGTTCGCAACCTACTTCGAGTTCGCCGTTGGCCTGATGCTGGTGGCGCTCGGCGGCCAGGTGCTGTGGAACCTGGCACGGCGCAGACTTCACCTGCACGAGCACCTCGACGGCGGTGAGCCGCACGTACACATCCACGCCAGCCACAAACACGGATCTGAACTGGCGAGTTCTGCTGCTCACGGCGACGGCGGCCACAGCCACGGTTTGTGGTCGAGCATACGGCCCAACTTTCGGCCTAGGTCGTTTGCCATAGGCATGGTGCACGGGCTGGCAGGCAGTGCGGCGGTGATGCTGGCGCTGCTTCCGGAGATCGAATCGGGGCTGGTCGGCGTGGGCTACCTGGCACTTTTCGGCATGGGCACGATTGTTTCCATGGCGGCTATCACCCTCGCTTTGGGTGCACCCCTGAAAGTTGCGGCGAACATGGCGCAAATTAAGGTGGCGATTGTCGGCGTGGCCGGGGTGGCGAGCCTTGCGATTGGGGCGGCGCTCATGGCTGAGGTTGCCTCCGGTACGGCGGTCATACCTTTTTGACCGACGGGTCTAACCATTGGGTCTAACCGACGGGCTTAACTAACGAACCAGATTTGCCAGCCCCTGAATAAGGGGCTCGCAGGATTCCCTTTCCCTCATGTACTTCAACTCGCGCCTATGGCGCTTCACTCTTGGTTTTCGAATGAGGCTGTTTGTCGGCGTCGCCTTCGGGCTGCTGACCGCGGCTGCCGGGGTGAGTCGCCTGGCCATGTCCGGTTACGCCGTTGCGCTGGTGTTCCAGGGCGAGCCCATGTCGAAGGTGTCGCTGGCCATTCTCGGCGTTGCCCTGTCGATTCTCGCTCGCGGCGTTTTCCAGTACGTCAAAGAGATGATGGGGCACAGGACGGCACTGGGGATACAGGTCGGCCTGCGTCGCTCGCTGTTCGCCCGGGCGCTGGAGTTGGGACCCGCGGCCCTGGCTCGCCGCCGTACGGGTGACGTGCTCATTTCTCTGGTCGAGGGTGTGGAGCAACTGGAGAGCTACTTCGGGGAGTACCTGCCTCAGCTACTGGTAGGCCTGCTAACACCTATAGGCCTGTTCATATTTATGGCGTTCCTCGACCTGCCGACGGCGCTTATTTACCTGTTTTTTGCACTGGCTACACTGGTCGCCCCGGCCGCTTTTCACTCCTGGAACGAGAAGGGTTCGTGGGCGCGCCGGGAAGCCTACGGGGACATGAGCGCCGACTTTCTCGACTCGGTGCAGGGCCTGGCAACGCTCAAGAGCTTTGGCCAAAGCTCGGCAAAAGGCGATGTGCTGGCGGAAAAGGCCCGCAAGGTCTTTAAGACGACGATGGCCATTCTCGTAGCCAACCAGGCGACTATCGGCGTTACGTGGCTGGGCATTTCTGGCGGCGCGGCGGTGGCGCTGGGCTGGGGCGCGTTCCGGGTTTCTAACGGGAGCCTGGATCTGTCCACGTTGCTGGTAGTGGTGATGATGGGCGTGGAGGCGTTCCGGCCGCTGAGGGAACTGACGCTG
>CAVOCN010000280.1:0-2653 GCA_963694205.1 Dehalococcoidia bacterium
ACATTTTCGCCGCCGTCGACGCCGCGCTGAACGGTCGCACAGCCGCCGCTCTGACTCAGATTCGTCGGGTGCTGGACGATGGTCAGTCGGTGAGCTATGTCCTGTACATGCTGCACCGGCAGGTCCGGCTGCTCATCCTGGCGAAAGAGCTTCAGCGCCAGGCGGTGACCGGCCCGGACCTGGGCAGCAGGCTGGGGGTCAGGGGCTACCCGCTGCAAAAGACGATGGAGCAGGCGCCAAGGTTCTCCGCAGAGCGCCTGTCGGCGGCGCATCGGTTGCTTACAGAGACGGACGAGCGGATAAAGACGGGACAGGCGCGGGGCGAGGTGGCCCTGGATTTGCTGCTAGCCGACCTGGGTGCTCTCGGGCGCTAAGCGCCTCTAGGGAAGAGAGCCGGGCACTGGCGCCGGAGTTGGCACCGGGTTATAGCAGGCCACGGTGTGGCCGGGTTCCGGCTCCTCCAGTTTGGGCATAGGTTCGGTGCGGCAGGCGTTGACGGCGCGCTGGCAGCGATCGAGGAACGGGCACCGGTCGGGGGCGTCGAGCATGGTCGGCAGCCCGCCCCGTATCGCCTTGAGCCTGGCGACCGGTCGATCCCACCTGGGCACGGCCTCCAGCAGCCCGTTGGTGTACGGGTGCATAGGCCTGGCATACAGGCCAGGGGTGTCGGCCTGCTCCAGTTTGTAGCCGCCGTACATGACCAGCACTTCGTCTGCCATCTGGGCCATGACGCCCAGGTCGTGGGTAATGAGGATGATGGAAGAACCCGTCTCCCGCCGGTGTTCGTTTAGGCGATGCAGCAACTCGGCCTGCACAGTGACGTCCACGTTCGAGGTGGGCTCGTCCGCTATTAACAGCCTGGGGCCCATCGCCAGGCCCATTGCCAGCATTACCCGCTGGGCCATGCCACCGCTTATCTCCCATGGGTGGCGGTCCAAAAGGCGCTCGGCATCGGCGATACCCATCTGCGTCATCAACTCGATGCTCAGTCGGATGGACTGGCGCATCGTCATGTCGGAGTGGATTTGGAGCACCTCCCGAATCTGTTCTCCGACTGTGATGACCGGGTTTAGCGAGTTGGACGCGTCCTGGAAGACCATCGCGATCTCGCCGCCCCGGATCGAACGCATCTGTGACTCGGGCAACCTCAGCAGGTCCCTGCCGTCGAAGTGAATTGAACCGCGTTCAATCTTTCCGGGCCGGGGCACGAGGCCCATTATCGACAGGCCGGTGACGGTCTTGCCCGAGCCACTCTCGCCCACTATGCCCAGCACACTGCCCTCTGGCACGTCGAACGAAACGTCGCGCACAGCCTTTACCTCACCGTCCACGGTGTGGAAGGAGGTGTGCAGCCCGTCTACCCGGAGAAGTGAATTGCGCATCCTATAAACGTTACTACGCTGCGGACGAGCATTTGTCTCTCTTTTGAAGTTGATACGCTACGACTCATGTATACTAAGTAAATATACAAAGAATACTGCAATCGAGTCATAGCCGACTCACTCTCTTAAGAGGAATAGACATGGTTTTACGTCCCGATCAATTCACAGAGCGAGCGATGGAGGCGATCCAGCGCTCGCAGCAGCTACTGGTGGGCTACAGGCACTCCCAGTGGGACACAGAGCACGTGCTGGTCGCGCTGCTGGAGCAGCCGGACGGCGTGGCCGCCGAAGTCTTTTCCGAGATGGGCGTGTCGGCCGACTCCATGCGGGCCTCGGTCGAGCAGATACTGGAGGCCGCGCCAAAGACCGACGAGCCTGTGACTCAGGCATACATGACGCCGAGAGTCGCGGCCGTCATGGACATGGCCAAGCAGGAGGCCGGCCGGTTGAACGACGAGTTCATCAGCGTTGAGCATCTACTTCTGGCGGTAGTCAAAAGTGAAGAGGGGCTGGGTAGCGAAATCGCCAGCCTGCTCGCCGGTGCGGGGGTGACTGTCGAACGTGTGTACCAGGCCCTGCAAACAGTTCGAGGCAGCCACCGGGTGACCGATCAGCACCCCGAGTCGCGTTACCGGTCGCTGGAAAAGTTCTCCGTCGATCTGACGCAACTTGCGGCAGAGGGCAAGCTCGACCCGGTTATTGGTCGAGAAAAAGAGATCGCCCGAGCCATGCAAATCCTCATCCGGCGGACGAAGAACAACCCTGTTCTTATCGGCCAGGCAGGCGTGGGTAAGACCGCCATAGCCGAGGGGTTGGCGCTGCGCATAGTGTCGGGCGACGTGCCTCAAGAGCTTCAGGGCCGCAAGGTTCTGGCGCTAGAGATGGGCGCGATGGTCGCCGGGAGCAAGTTCCGGGGTGAGTTCGAGGAGCGTCTGAAAGCCGTGTTGGACGAGGTCAAGCAGGCCGCCGGTGAGATCATCCTGTTCATCGACGAACTCCACACCGTGGTCGGTGCCGGGGCCGCCGACGGGGCCATTGACGCTTCCAACATGATGAAGCCCGCCCTCGCACGAGGAGAGTTGCAGGCGCTCGGCGCGACTACCGAGGCCGAGTACAGGCGCTACATAGAAAAAGACGCCGCGTTGGAGCGCCGGTTCCAACCCATACTGGTCGAAGAGCCCGACGCCGAGACGGCCATCGAGATGTTGCTCGCTCTGCGACCGAAGTACGAGGCGCACCACAAAGTATCGATGACCGACGAGGCCATCGAG
>CAVOCN010000281.1:0-2653 GCA_963694205.1 Dehalococcoidia bacterium
CGCCGTTCCTGTACAGCTACGGCTTCGACAAGTACGACATTCCCGAGACCACCGGCATCGAACGGGAAGAGCTTATCAAGGCTGGAGCCGCGTTCCGGGACTACTTCAACAACGACGACGACGTGCTAGATGTCCGGGTGGTCCAAGACGGGGTTTTGCGCAGCATATACAACGCTCGCGAAATAGCGCACATGTCCGACGTTAAAGGCCTGGTGAAAGGCGTCTGGGATTTGCACACCGCGACGGGCGGCTTTATTGGCGCGTTCTTACTTGTGGGCGCGCTGCTGTACCGAAGACGCTGGCTCGCCATGGCGGCCCGGTTCGTCGGCTGGGGAGGCCTGGCGAGCCTGGGGGTGTTGGTAGCGGCGGGACTGATTGCGATAGTCGGGTTCGACCGACTGTTTTTGGCGTTTCATCTCATCTCGTTCTCGAACGATCTGTGGCAGTTGGACCCGCGGCGAGACATGCTGTTGATAATGTTCCCGCAGGGCTTTTTCCTCGACGCCACGCTGTGGATCGTCGGTTCCACCATCGTCGAGACACTGGCGCTTTCTGCTTACCCAATCGTCCGCTGGGTACGCGGTCTCTTGGGCATGGGGAGCGCCCCGAACGAAGCTGCGCCTTAGGGGGAGGCGGGTTAAGGGACTGGTAAGCCCACCGAAACCGTGACACCGAACGGGGCGAACCGAACTTGCCGGGGTTCTAACACCCGTTTACCCAGTGCCCGGCCCGTTACGCCGAACGGCCCGGTACCCGGCATGAGCAAGCGCCAGGGCAAAGAAAAGAGCCCGGTGGCTGGCCGGATATAATGGCTTTCGCCCTCTGGTCGGACGGCCAGGTGACAGATATGACAAAGCCCTACATACAACCAGATGAGCGCGGCCGCTTCGGCGAGTTCGGAGGACAGTACGTCCCCGAAACCCTTATGCACGCGCTCGACGAGCTAACGGCCGAGTACCGTAAGGCCACAGGCGATCCAAACTTCGCCCGCACACTGGAAGAACTCGCGAGCCAGTACGTCGGTAGGGCTACGCCCCTGTACTACGCGGAAAACCTTAGCCGCCAGCTTGGTGGTGCCCGCATTTACCTCAAGCGAGAGGACCTGGCGCACACCGGCGCTCACAAGATCAACAACGCCCTGGGGCAGGCGCTGCTGGCCAAGCGCATGGGCAAGACCAGAATCATCGCCGAGACGGGCGCGGGGCAACACGGCGTGGCCACCGCCACCGCATGCGCCATGATGGATGTTGAGTGCGTCGTCTACATGGGCGTGGAGGACATGGCCAGGCAGCGCCTGAACGTGTTCCGCATGGAACTGCTCGGCGCGGAAGTAGTGCCGGTGACATCTGGCAGCAAGACGCTAAAAGACGCCATTAACGAGTGCATTCGGGACTGGGTCACGAATGTGGAGAACACTCATTACCTAATTGGTAGCGCCGTCGGCCCCCACCCGTACCCGGAGATAGTGCGAGACCTCCAGTCCGTCATCGGTACCGAGGCGCGCGAGCAGATCGTCGTCGCCGAGGGCCGCCTGCCCGACCACGTCGTGGCGTGCGTGGGTGGCGGCAGCAACGCCATTGGGCTGTTCCACTCTTTCATTCCGGACGAGGCAGTCGAACTTATCGGCGTCGAGGCCGGGGGCACCGGCGATGCAACCGGTGAAAACGCCGCGACGCTCGTGTCCGGCGAGGTAGGGGTGCTGCACGGCTCAATGTCGTACCTGTTGCAGGACGACGACGGCCAGGTTATTGAGACCCACAGCGTATCGGCGGGCCTGGACTACCCCGGCGTCGGACCCGAGCACAGCTTCCTAAAGGACATCGGACGGGCGCGCTACGTCAGCGTGCGGGATCAGCAGGCTATAGAGGGCTTCCAACTGTTGTGTCGCACCGAGGGGATCATCCCGGCGCTGGAGTCCGCACACGCCATCGCCTACCTCGCCGAATGGGCTCCCACGCTTCCCGATGACTCTATCGTCGTGGTCTGCCTCAGCGGCCGGGGGGACAAAGACATCGAGACCGTCTCTGCGTGGCTGGGAACTAGCTAGCCGTACACCAGTACTGGACTTCTGTTTGGGAAGACGGGTCGTACACGTAGGCCAGGCCGGTGAAGCCGTGGCCGCCGATGAATTCGTTGGCTGGCAGTTCGGTCTTTAGCATCTGGTAGAGGTGCTCGCTGAGCGGTTCCCGCGCCTCGTCCCGGTACGCCGTCGTGCACTCCACCGTTAGCTCTCCACCTGGCTCGCAGCGACACCGGACTAAGTCCGTGTGTTGATCGGGCGTTTTGCGACCTTCACAAAATCGTTACGTTGTCCGGGTGTCGGGGTCACGTGTGACGGCCACTGGGTACGGTAGGTTTAACGGAGTTCAACTTCTGGTCTTCATGTGCGCACCTGCATGGCGATGGCGTCCGGGGTGAGTAGGAACGATGAAAGTACGGATACTCAAAAAGCTGGCCTTTGGCCTGCTGGGGCTGTTAGTCGTAGGTTTCCTGGTAATTCAGGCGGTGCCATACGGTCGTGCGCACGCCAACCCGGCCGTGGTTTCGGAGCCCAACTGGGACACGCCGCGTACCAGGCAACTGGCCAAACAGGCCTGCTTCGCCTGCCACAGCAACGAGACCGCCTGGCCCTGGTACTCGAACGTCGCCCCCA
>CAVOCN010000282.1:0-2649 GCA_963694205.1 Dehalococcoidia bacterium
TAGTGACCGGCGGCGCGAGCGGCATCGGCCTGGCGCTGGCTCGACGGGCTGCGAAAGAGGGCATGAAAGTCGCACTGGCCGACATCGAAGAGGAGGCCCTGGCGACGGCCGAGACCGGTCTTCGCGACGCGGGCGCAACGGTGTTTGGGGTGACCACGGACGTTTCGAATGCTGGCGATGTCGATGCCCTGGCCGAGCGGGTCCTGGGCCGCTTTGGCGGAGTGCACCTCGTTTGCAACAACGCGGGCGTGGGGCTGACCGCGCCGGTTTGGGAGTACACGGCCGATGACTGGGAGTGGGTTCTGGGCGTGAACCTGTTCGGCGTCATTAACGGTGTGCGCACTTTCGTCCCCTTAATGCTTGATGGCGGGCAAGAGGGGCACGTCGTGAACACAGCCTCGGTCGCTGGCCTCACTTCCCAGCCGGGCTTGGGGGCGTACAACGTGAGCAAGCACGGGGTCGTCACGCTTTCGGAGACGCTCTACCATGACCTCGCTCTGGCGGCCGCACGGGTGGGCGTGTCGGTGCTGTGCCCCGGTGGCACGGAGACCGCCATTTTGCGGGCGGAACGCAACCGGCCAGCGGGCGAACGCACCGGCGCGGGGCACAGCGCGGGCAACCCGGAGATTCGAGCGCTGAATCGCCTTATGTTCAGGGGGCTCTCACGCAGCCAGACGCCAGATGAAGTAGGGGGCCAGGTCTTCGAAGGGGTGGCGGAAGGGCGGTTCTGGATACGGGCCGAGCCTCCGAAAGAGCGAGACTGGGACGAGCTCATCGGGCTGAGGACGAAAGAGATTATCGGCTCGGTCAATCCGGCCGACCCCAGTGCATCTGAAATAAGGCGCATCGGCAATAAGCTGCATCGGGCCTAAGCTTGCGGTCGAATGCCGGGAATGAAAAATCACAAGAGATCGAGGGAATAATGTCTGTCTATGAAGATTTCGGCGTGCGGACGATCATCAACGTGGCCGGGGCGTCCACTCGCGTAAGCGGCGCTCTTATGCCCCAGGCCGTGGTCGATGCCATGTCCGACGCGGCCAAAGAGTCGGTCTCGATGACCGATTTGCAGGCCGGTGCCAGCCGCTACATTGCCGAAGTAACGGGCGCGGAGGCTGGCTACGTGACTGCGGGGGCGTCTTCGGCGCTGACGCTGGGCTCGGCGGCGATACTGGCCGGGTTGAACCCGGGAATAATGGATCGGCTGCCCGATACGACGGGCATAAAAAACGAGTTCATCATTTCGCGGGAGCAGCGCAACGGCTATGACCACGCCGCCCGGCTCGCCGGTGCGAAGCTGGTCGAGGTGGGTATGAACGAGGTGGTGGCCAACGCAGGTGTGCGCCGGACTGAGGCCTGGGAGTACGAGGCGGCAATTACGCCCAACACCGCCGCTATTTACTACGGCACCGGACCCGATGCGGAACCGCCCCTGGCACAGGTGATCGAGGTAGCACGCAAGCACGGCCTGCCGGTGATAGTGGACGCGGCCGGGGAGATACCCCCTAAGGCCAATCTGCGCAAGTTCATAAGCATGGGGGCTGATCTCGTCGCGTTTTCCGGGGGCAAGGCGTTGCGGGGTCCGCAGTCCAGCGGCATATTGTGCGGGCGGCGAGACTTGATTGCGTCTGTCGCTTTGCAGCACCTAGACATGGACGAGTTTTTCGACATATGGGACCCGGCACCCGAGTTCATTCCCAAGAATAAGCTGCAGGGCATTCCCAGGCACGGCATTGGCAGAGGGTTCAAGGTGGCCAAAGAAGAGGTGGCGGGCCTGCTGTTTGCGCTCAAGACGTTTGTCGAGGATGGCTACGACGAAAGCTACGCTGAGCAGCGAGGCTATCTCGAATACCTCGTCGACGGGCTGAGCGGGTTGCCTGCCGAGGCCGTGATTGACGTGCCGGTCGAGGGTTCGCCTGTCTTGACTCTATTGCTGGATGAAGATGCTTTGGGCAAAACGGCGTTCGAGGTGTCACACGAGTTGAAAAACGGCGAGCCTAGAGTTTTTGTGCAGGAGATGGCGTTGGCCCAGGGGGGCATTATTGTGCACCCCTTGAACCTGAACCAGGCCCGAACCGAGGCGTTGGCCGATGCTTTGAGGCGGGCGCTCAAGAGCTAGCGGACTTCCGAACACTAGGCCGGTTTGTGCCGGTCAGGGATCTTCGTTTTATGACCCATTGGGACGTGGTTTCGGCCCCATGTCCTGGCTTTAAAACCCCTGGTCGCATGGGTTTTTCATGACAGTTTTCGCCGCGTCCACTTTTGGATTACGTGAAATGTTTCACAGGTCCGACATAGTTATTGTGCAAAAGTTCACAAGCAGTTGATATTGGCCTCCTACTATTGTGTCGAGGAAGAAAAAAACCACGGAGAGACCGGGGAACCGGGGGACCGGTGGAATCGACAAAGTAGATCAACTACCCGAAGGGGCACGACCCAAAAGGGTTCGGCCAATCGGGAACGACAACAAGGAGGTCGTTATGGGAATCATCAAGAGAAACGTCTGGCTGGCCGCCGCGGTCTTCGGAGCAGTTCTGCTGGTGTTTGGAGGGTTCTTCGTCTACAAGGCGCTTGATGCAAAGGCACTGATAACAGCGGAGCTGATGGACGAGGCGGTGATTACGGGAGACGACGCGGCAATACCCGGGGTCA
>CAVOCN010000283.1:0-2630 GCA_963694205.1 Dehalococcoidia bacterium
ATGCCACGCTGGCAGAGGCCATGCTGCCGATTCAGGAACTTGAAGACGAGCCGATAAGGGTTACAGGGCTAACCGGCGCGCCGTCGGTTAGCCGGTCTACACGGGCGCACATCCACATATTCGTCAACGGCCGGTGGATACACCCCGGTCGCCTGGGGCACGCCATCGAGCAGGCGTACCACGGGTTTATGGGCGAACGCCGTTTCCCCATAGCGGTGCTGAACGTACGAATCGACCCGGCAGAGCTGGACGTGAACGTGCACCCGGCCAAGACCGAGGTGCGCTTTTTAAATGAGCGCAACGTCTACGGAGCCGTCCAACGGGCTGTGCGCGAGGCGCTCTTGCAGCATGCACCGGTGCCCACCGTCGAGCGGGGGTTCGGGCCTGCCAGGCCCGGGGGCCTCGTTGGACCTAGAGGCTTCGTACGAGAAGTCGCCAGAACAGGCGCCATGTGGACGTCGGGGCTTGCTCGCAACGAAGCGCCCTCCGAGCAGGTCGCCCAAATGGCCTCGCTCGCCAGTACACCGGCAAACGTATTACCCGCGCTGAGAGTGCTGGGGCAATCCCAAACAACTTACATAGTGGCAGAAGGCCCGGACGGGCTGTACCTCGTGGACCAGCACGCCGCCCACGAGCGCGTGCTTTACGAGCGCGTGGTGGCGGGCTCAGAAGCCGGGGCGTCGCAGGCGCTACTCGTGCCAGAGCAACTGGACGTAACCGAGTTAGACCCGGAGTTGGGCGAGGCGCTGGAGTCGGCCGCAGAGGTGCTGGCCGAGAGCGGCTTTCTACTGGAGGCGTTCGGGCCGTCGGCGTACCGGCTCAGGGCCGTCCCCGCAGCCATGGGCCTTACGGATCCGGTAGGGGGCCTATTACAGGTCGTCCGAGCCATCGCAGGCCAAGGCGTGACGGACCGGCTGGAGCACGCCGCACGTAGCATCGCCTGTCACGGCGCTGTTAGAGCGGGCAAACGGATGACACGAGACGAAATGGAAGAGCTAACCCGGCTGCTGGAAGGCTGCGCTCAGCCCCACACCTGCCCGCACGGCCGCCCAACGATGATTCACCTCAGTGAGAGTCGCCTCGAACGAGAGTTCGGCCGCACTTAGAGAAAGTGCCGCGCGAGTTCGGCCGAGCCTAAGGCAAGGGCTGGCTAGTAGTAGCGCATCAGCACATAGGCCGCCGAGATTAACAGCGTACCCAGGCCGATAACCAGGCCGTACTTGAAGAACTTGATGAAGCTGATGGGGTAACCGGCGGCCCTGGCCACGGTTATGACCACCACGTTGGCCGACGCCCCCACGATGGTGAAGTTGCCGCCCAGGTCGGCCCCCAGCGTTAGCGCCCACCACAGCGGGTTGACCGAGCCGTCCGGCGTGCCGGTGTCTATCTGCAAGACCACCTGCGTCATGGTCGCTGTGAACGGTATGTTGTCGATGATCGCCGATAGGCCGCCCCCAAGAAAGATCATCAGCAGCGCGAGGTTCTGTTCTTCGCCACCGGACAGTTGCAGTATCCAGCCCTGCAAACGGTCGATCAACCCGGCCTCGCCCAAGCCGCCGACAAGGATGAACAGCCCGGCGAAGAACGACAACGTCGTCCATTCGACTTCTCGCAGTATCTCGCCGGGTTCGAGGCCGGAGATGAGCAGCAGGACGGCCGCCCCGCCGATGGCCACGAAGGCCGGGCTGACCCCGATGGTGTCGTGCAGGAAAAACGCCGTAATGGTGAGGCCGAAGACGAGCAGGCTCTTTTTCAGCAAGTTGCTGTCTTTAATGCTCCCGGCGGACGAAGTCGCCATCATCTCGGCGCGCTTTTCATCTGACACCCGGACATCGCGTCTGAACCAGATGAACAGCAGGCCCATGAGTGCGACCAGGGAGATGGCCGAGACTGGCACCATGTTGGCCGCGAAGTCGAGGAAGCCGATGTCCGCGGCGCTGGCGACGATGATGTTGGGCGGGTCGCCCACTATCGTTGCTGTACCCCCGATGTTGGAGGCGAAAACCTCGCCGAGCAGGAACGGCACCGGGTCGAGGTTGAGCGTGCGACACAGCGTCAGGGTTATCGGCACCATGATGACCACGGTCGTCACGTTGTCGAGCAGCGCCGATGCGACGGCCGTGAGGATTACCAGCAGCATTAGCAGACCGAAGCCGCTGCCGCGCACGAGACGAGCGCCCCGAATGGCGGCCCAGTCGAAGGCCCCTGTGCGGGAGATGATGTCGGCCAGAATCATCATTCCAGCCAGCAGGAGGATGACCTCCAGATCGATGTGGTTGAGGGCCTGCTCGGGCGTAAGAACGCGGGCGAACACCATTACGGCGGCACCCAGCACCGCAATTATGGCGGTGGGAATGCGCCCTACGGCTATCGCGAGGTAGGTGATCCCGAATATCACCGCCGCCGTTATCATGCGGTCGAGTATGCTACAGCGGTACCTCGTGCCACAAGGCAAAGTGCACCCAGATACAAGCCGGACAGGCCTTCACGCTGGTATAATTTCTCAGGTTGAGCGACGTCTTTATGAACCTCTTATCGCTCGCCATTTTATGGCGTCGCAATCCGGGTGCTGGCGAGACGCATTTCTTCGAATTTCAGTAACTCAAAACAAAGGCCGACTTTGGCTGTCC
>CAVOCN010000284.1:0-2622 GCA_963694205.1 Dehalococcoidia bacterium
AGGCCACACACTACAGACGGGTCGTCGCCGAAGTTTCGGTCGCCTCGCAATTCAACGAAGTTCAGCACGATGCGGCCGATGTAGTCCAACGCCGTGGGTCGGGCCGTGTGGCGCGCGAGGCTGACGGACTGCCACGCCCGCTGCCTGGGGAGCGACACGGTGGTCTTCGGTCGGCGCTTGCGGTAGCTGAGGCGGAACTCCGGCCCGGTCAGTTCCAGCAATACCGAGAGCATTTCTTGCAGTTCGGTCCGGTCCACGACCTCGTCGATCATGCCGTTTGCCAGCTGGGCCTCTGAGGTGTGCGACTCGGTGGGCAGCGGGCGTCGCTCGCTGGCCTCCAGGCTGCTCGTAGGGGCGAATCCGACTATTGCTCCCGGTTCGGCCACGATGACGTCGGCCAGATTCGCGAAGCTTGCGAACGCCTGACCGGTGGACGGGTTGGCCAGCACGGAGATGAACGGCAGTCGTTTCTCAGCGAAGCGGTTTACGGCAACTGTTGTTTTCGCCATCTGTAATAGCGAGAGTAGGCCCTCTTGGATGCGGCTTCCCCCGCTGGTGACTACCGCCACGACGGGAAGCTTGCGCTTGGTGGCGTGCTCGAAGGCCAGAGCGACTTTTTCGCCCACTACTGTGCCCATGGACCCGCCCATAAAGCCGAAGTCCAGGACGACCAGCACGGACGGGCTGCCGCCAATGGCGCAGGTACCGGTAACGACGGCCTCGGTCAGCCCGGTGCGACGCTGGTCGGAGAAGATTTTGCGTTTGTACGACGCCCTCGATGAAAAAGAGAGGGGGGTGAGGGAGATTATTGACCGGTTGATTTCGCGGAACGTGCCCTGGTCGGCGATGGAGGCGATCCGGTCGCGTGCCGACATGGCGTAGTGGAAACGGCAGACTGGACACACCCGTAACTGGGTGTACAGCGGGGAGTCGATGAGGATGGCACCGCAGACCAGGCACGTCTCGCGCATGGCGTACGCCCGCTGCTCTTCGGCCTTGCCGCCACGGCGGACCACGAAGCTGAGCAGGTCTGCAAGGCTACGAACCATCCGAAGGTCCCCCGAGTGCCTGGACCGGCCCACGATCTGAATGCGGGCGCGTTCCTGTGTCGGCTACGCTCTGGCCATTTTAGCCGACTTAGCCGACTGGAAGAATGAGAAAGGGCACGCCCCGTGGCGCTAGCCGATTATAACATCGCGGGACTTGGAGCCATCGCTCGGTCCCACTATGCCCTGGTCTTCCAGTTCGTCCATGAGCCGGGCGGCGCGAGGGTAGCCAATGCGCAGGCGTCGCTGCAGCAGAGATGTCGATAGCTTGCGCTCTTTGTACGCTAGCTCCATTGCCCGGTCCATAAGGTCGTCTCCGGTGTTCCCGGCCCCAGCCTTTTCGTCGCCCTGTTCGTCTTCCTCGGGGATTTCTAGCCCAACTTTGGGCATTGGTGCCCAGGGCGTCTTTTCCCAGTAACCGACCAGGTCCGAAATTTCTTCGTCGGAGATGAACACGCCCTGCACACGGCCCGGCCGCGAGGCGTCGATGGGCTGGTAGAGCATGTCGCCCCGACCTAGAAGCTTCTCAGCGCCCGCCGCGTCGAGGATGGTGCGCGAGTCGATGTGAGAGGTCACTCCAAAGGCGATACGGCTGGGGAAGTTGGCCTTGATGAGCCCGGTAAGGACGTCCACCGACGGTCTCTGGGTGGCGATGATGAGGTGAATGCCGGTGGCGCGCCCCAACTGGGCGAGGCGGCATAGGGTCTTCTCGACCTCCACTGACGCAGTCATCATGAGGTCGGCAAGCTCATCGACTACCAGTACGAGGTACGGCATTTTCTCGGTGGACTTGGCGTTGTAGGACGCTATGTTCCGCACCCCAAGTTGTTCCATATGGCGGTAGCGCTTGAACATCTCAACGATCAGGCCCTTGAACAGCGGGACGACCTTGTCGGTCTCAACGACGACCGGGGCCAGCAAGTGCGGGATGCCGTTGTAAGGGGTCAGTTCGACCCGTTTCGGGTCGACCAGCAGCAGCCTCAGTTCAGAAGGCGACTTCTCCATTGTTAGACACGAGACGATGGTGTTGAGGCACACGCTCTTGCCACTGCCGGTCGCCCCGGCGACGAGCAGGTGCGGCATGCGGGCCAGGTCGAGAACGGCGGTCTCACCACCGCTGCCCTGTCCCAGTGCGATGGGTAGCGCGGCTTTTTTGCGCAGCTTCTTGAACTCGGCGCTCTCCATTACGGACCGCAAGGTGACCAGATCGGGGACCGCGTTCGGTACTTCCAGCCCCACCAGGGACGTGCCCATGACCGGCGACTCAATGCGTATGGACGGTGTCCTTAGCGCCAGGGCGAGGTCTCGTTCGCGCTGGAAGATGGCGTCCACTTTTACCCTGGTCTTGGTCTCCACTCTTCGCTTCAACTGTCGGCCGGCCTCGTTGAGAAGCAGTTTGCCTTGGTCGTCGGTGGCGTTTTCCTGCTTGGACCGGCGAATCCATCCCGGCTCCAGGCCGTACATGGTCACCGCCGGGCCGGGCTGGGTCATCTTGACGGCGACCTCAACCCCGTAGTCTCCGAGGGTGCTACGTATCTTCTCGGAGGTTTCGTCCATCTACACCTGGGAAATGCCC
>CAVOCN010000285.1:0-2619 GCA_963694205.1 Dehalococcoidia bacterium
GATATGTTAGGCCTTCAGACGACGTGAACGACCCGTCACCGCTGTGCAGGTGGCTGCCCGAGAGGATGAACACGATAGCGCCCCCGGCCAGCAGCGCACCGCCGAGCCAGTCGATGCCGATACCGTTTCCGGCAGGTGCTACTGGCGTTGTCCTTTCGGTCCTCGCCCTTTTGAGAAGGGGGAGCGAGACCACCAGCGCGATGAGCCCTAGTGGCACGAACGTAAGAAAGATCGGCTGCCAGCCCACGTACTGAAGCATCAGTCCGAATACGCCGAGTCCGGTCAGCGTTCCCAGCCGCGCCCCGATTATGGGCACCGCGAAGGCCCGGCCGCGCTTCTCCGGGGGGTAGGCCTCGGCCAAAAGGGCGTTGGCGTTGCCCATAATCATCGCCGAGCCCAGCCCGGCCACGGCCCGGAAAGCGACTATCTGCCACAGGTCCTGGGACAGCGCGATAAAGCCAGAGGCAGCCGTCAGAACCACCAGTCCAAAAAAGAAGACCGGTGCATGGCCGACACGGTCGCCCAGCCTTGCCGCAAGCAGCACGAAGGCACCGAGCATGACTAGGTACACGACCACCATCAGGGCGGCGTCGCTAATAGAGGTGCCAAACTGGTCGGCCAGCGTCGGCAGGGAAATCGCCACCGGCAGGCTCGATAGCTGCACCATGAGATAGCCTGCCGTAACGGCTATCAACACCTCGCGGTGTCGCCGGGTTTCTAAGAGTGGCTTAAGGACGTCGAAAATAAGTAATGCCTCTTCTAACCCGTAATTCTACGGGTTAGAAGCTCTTCGCTCACAGGGTTCGCTCTCGGGCTCTTCGGCATTCGCCTCATCACTTTTCTCCACGCGGGCTTTGCCCGGCTCGTTAGGGCTTCTTCGGCTGGGGGCCTCATCGGTTCCTTTGATGATTATCGTGGGCAATCGGGTAGAATAGGTTTTTGGGAGAGGTGGCAGAGTGGTCGAATGCGCTCCCCTGCTAAGGGAGTAACCGGTGAAAGCTGGTTCGCGGGTTCGAATCCCGCCCTCTCCGCCATAAGTTCTCCGCTCGCAAGGCTCGCTCTTGGGCTCTTCGGCTTACGCCTCATCGGCTGCTCCGCGCGGGCTTTGCCCGGCTCGTCAGGACTCTTCGGCTTTTGGCCTCATCGCTTCGCAATCAGCCAGGCGACCTCTTCGTCTTCGTCTTTCGCCTCATCGCTCCCCTATCTCTTCGTGCTACTCTAGCGCCAATTTCGGATCGATCCGTCAATAGGAAGCTAGCCCATGATGAAACTGGAGAGGCAAGACCTCCTCAACGCCTATCGCACTATGAAGACGATCCGGGTGTTCGAAGAGCGTCTCCACGAAGAGTTCGCGACCGGTGAAATACCCGGCTTTGTGCACCTGTACGCGGGTGAAGAGGCATGCGCCGTTGGCGTGTGCATCAACCTCAAAGAGGGCGACAAAATCGCATCTACCCATCGCGGCCACGGCCACTGCATAGCCAAAGGCGTGGACGTGCACGGCATGATGGCCGAAATCTACGGCAAGCAAACGGGGGTCTGCCACGGCAAGGGCGGCTCCATGCACATCGCCGACCTGGACAAGGGCATGATGGGCGCCAACGGCATCGTCGGGGGCGGTCCGCCGCTCATCTGCGGCGCAGCATTGGCGGCCAAGGTGAAGGGCACCGACAACGTCGCCATCGCCTTCGTCGGCGACGGCGCTTCCAACCAGGGCACGACTCTTGAGAGTCTTAATCTCGCGCAGGTCTGGAACCTGCCCGCCGTTTTCATCGCCGAAAACAACGGCTACGCCGAGGCCACCTCACGGAAATTCGCGGTCGGCGCTGAAAGCATCGCTGGCCGGGCAGCCTCGTTCGGCATGCCCGCAATAACGGTGGACGGACACGACTTCTTCGCCGTGTTCGAAGCCGTGGGAGAGGCCGTGGACAGGGCGCGCAGGGGCGAGGGACCGGCGTTCATCGAGTGCATGGTCAACCGCTACTACGGCCACTTCGAGGGCGACGCCCAGACCTACCGGGCACCCAACGAAGTACAGAACATCCGGGACACGCGTGATTGCCTCGACGGCTTCGCGGGCAACGTCATCGGCTCCGGCCAGCTTGCCCAAACCGACCTGGACGCCATCGACACCGCGGTCGAAGCCCTAATCGAGTCGGCCGTGGTCGATGCCAAAGCTGCCCCCAAGCCGACCGAAGCCGACCTGCTCACCGACGTATACGTCAGCTACTAACCCCCAAATCCCCAAATTCCAACTTGGGGCAACTTAACTAGGAGGCTCACGATGGCCAGGATCATCACCTACCAGCAGGCCATAAACGAAGCGCTCGACCAGGAGTTAACCCGGGACCCGTCAGTCATCGTCATGGGCGAGGACATCGCCGGTGGCTCGGGGACCGACGGCGAAATGGACGCCTGGGGCGGGCCGCTGGGCATAACCAAGGGCCTGTACTCAAAGCATGGCGACCGGGTTATGGACACCCCCATTACCGAGTCGGCGTTCATTGGCGCGGCAGTCGGCGCGGCAGCTTCGGGGTTGCGGCCAGTTGCCGAGCTTATGTTCAACGACTTCATGGGCGTGTGCTTCGACCAGATATTCAACCAGGCCGCCAAGTTCCG
>CAVOCN010000286.1:0-2613 GCA_963694205.1 Dehalococcoidia bacterium
TTTTCGCAGGAGATGAGCTATGACCGACGCACTCGACCGGATAGAAGCCAGAACCCCGAAGTCCAGGGCGATCTATGAGCGCTCAAGCGAAGTGTTGGCCCAGGAGATCGTGGACACGGTCACCATGCCGTACCCGGTCTACATCGAGTCGGCGAAGGGGTCGCAGCTCACCGACGTGGACGGCAACGAATACATCGATCTGGTGGGCGGATTCGGCCCGCACGTACTGGGGCACGCCCCCGACGTGGTGGTTGAAGCCCTGCAAAAAGCGGTTACGGGCGGCGTCCAGTTCGGCCTGCACAACCCCTACCAGGAGCCTTTGGCCCGCCTGATTGTCGAAGCGGTGGCCTGCGCCGAAAAGGTCATGTTCTGCAACAGCGGGACCGAGGCCAGTATGTACGCCATCCGGGCCGCGCGAGCGTTCTCTGGTAAGACGAAGATCGCCATGTTCGAGGGCGGCTTTCACGGCGCTCACGACTACGTTATGGGCAAGGTGGATACGTCCAGCCCGGTCGATGCTCCCACGTCGTACCCGATGGGCGACGGCATTCCCGCCGAGACCCGCTCGACGATGATGATGCTGCCGTATATGAATGACGCGGCGTTCGATCTTATTCGCGAGCATAAAGACGAGCTAGCGCTGGTTATGATCGAGCCGGTGCAGGGCTCTCACCCCCGCCTCGATGCTGGGGATTTTCTCGGTAAGCTCGTCGAGGTTTGCAGGGAAGCGGGGGTGCTGATCCTCTTCGATGAGGTCATAACCGGGTTCCGGCTGGCGTACGGCGGGGCGCAGGAGTTCTTCGGGGCCACCCCCGACATGGCCATTTACGGTAAGGCCCCCGGCGGCGGCATGCCCCTGGGGGTGATTGCCGGGCGGGGTGACGTGATGAGCGTGTTTACCCGGCAGTTCGACATATACGACGACGCCGGGGCCGGTGGGGCGAGCATTTTCACTGCGGGCACGTTCAGCGGTAACCCCATGACTATGGCGGCGGGCACTGCGGCTATTACTTATATGCGGGACAACCCGCAGATGTACCGGCACATAGCCGAGATGGGTGCCCGGTTGGCGGAGGGTGTTAACTCCTTTTGCCAGGCCGAAGAAATCCCGGCGCTCATGTCCAGTGCGCTCTCGATGTTCTTTTTCCGTATGCAGCCCGGTGGGAAGATCAACTCGGTCAGGGATATCGACGGCTCGCTGAAGAAGGCCGATGACATGTTCTTGGCGAACCTAATGGAGCGAGGAGTTGTCATGGCTCCCATGCACATTGGCTACATTGGTGCGGCACATACGGCCGAGGACATTGATGCGGCTGTGGAAGCGATAAAGGAATCTCTGAGTGAGGTCCGCAAGGCGGGGCTCATTTAGCCCATAAGATGCTGCGTCTTGGCTGGTTGACCACGGCCCGGGGTCCGGGTTCACGTGGGTTTTTCGAGGTAGTTCAAGGGGCTATTGGGCCGGGGACCCTGGACGCTCGGATTGAGTACGTCTTTAGCAACCGGGAGCGGGGCGAAGGCGAGGGCAGTGATGCGCTTTTTGACCGTGTCACCGGGCTCGACATCCCATTGGTGACCCTGTCATCGAAGCGCTTTCGGAGAGAGAACGGCGGCGGGCCTTGGGCCGGTCACCGGGAGGCCTTCCACGCCGAAGCCATGCGGCTTATCGCCGATTTCGAGGTCGACGCCTGCGTGCTGGCCGGATACATGCTTATTGTCAGCGACGAGATGACGCGCCGACTCAACTTGCTAAATTTGCACCCGGCGCTGCCGGACGGCCCTGAGGGGACGTGGCAGGAAGTGATCTGGGAACTCATAGCCACCGGAGCCGACAGGACCGGTGTGATGGTGCATGTCGCCACCGAGGTGTTGGATGGCGGACCGGTGCTCGCCCACTGCGGTTACCCGATTAGGGGCGGCGACTACGACGCCCTGTGGGACGAGGCTGGCAGTGTCTCGGACGACGCACTACGCAAACAGGGCGAGGAGCAGCCGCTGTTTGCGGCCATACGGGGCGAGGGCATGCGGCGAGAGCGTCCGCTGTTACTGGAGACGTTACGCGCCCTGGCTTGTGGCAGGCTGCACATTGGTGACCGCAAGGTCACCGGCGAGCGCGGCGAGGAGTTGCCGAACGGCCTGCGCCTCGACGACGAGGTCGGCGCGTATCTGAGTGCCGGGCCAGCCTGAACTGGGCCAAACTGGACCGAGAGAGACTCGACTAGCCCCGCCCAAAGTTGGGCGGGGCTGACAAGAAAGTAGCTAGGCGGTTTTTTGCTGTTCGACGGGCTCGTCCGGCTCAAGAGGCTCGGCGGGCCGCAGGGTTGGCCTGAAGATTTCGCCAGCCTCGTTGATCATTGAGACGGGAGACTCTCTTTTAATGGCCTCCGGGCCGACGACGCACTTGGTGACGCCGTTCATGCTGGGCAGCTCGTACATGGCGTCCAGCAATGCGCTTTCGAGAATGGTCCTCAGACCCCTGGCGCCGGTCTTGTTTACGATCGCCAGTTCGGCCGCTGCCTGAAGGGCGTCGGGGGTGAATTCCAGAGCCACGTCTTCCATGCCGAACAGGGTCTGGTACTGGCGCACGAACGCGTTTTTGGGCTCGGTCAGTACCCG
>CAVOCN010000287.1:0-2606 GCA_963694205.1 Dehalococcoidia bacterium
CTTTTTCGATCTCGCATCTGGAGGCGTCGGCGACGGAGCAAGTGGCCTGTTCGCTGCCTACCCAGAGTTGCGTTCGCCCGCGTCCGATGCCAAGGCCGCCTTCGTCGCCGGCTACCTGACCCACCTGGCAGCTGACGAAACTTGGATCGTTTCCATGTATCGCCCCTACTTCGGTGAGTCCAGTCCCCGGGAATTGGGCCGGTTCGGCTCTCGCGACGCCGCACAGCTATACGACAGGGCGGCGCAACTAAAGCTCGACCGGGCCTGCGAACAGCGAGTCCGGTCTCTACTCCCGGTGTTGGACGAGACACCCGAGGGGTTAAGCGTCGGACCACTCGATGAAAAATTACTGCGCGAGTGGCGGGCCTGGGTTCTCGATTTCCTGACCGGCGACCGCCCTTATAGCTGGGACCGGCTGCGACACATGGCGAACCGCATTTCAAACAGCGACCCCCAGCACCCGTCGCAGGCAATAGCCGATCGTTTCCTTTCCGACGTTCCCGCAGGGCTCAAGACGCTCCATGAAGTAGTCCCCGAGTCCGAGCTAGAGCGCTATATGGAGCGGGCCACGGCCAACCTTGTCACCATCGTTGACGAGTATCTCTCCGACCGGGCGACCGGCGCCCCCAGGCAATCGCGGCAAGACGCCGGAGCCGTCGTCAGCGGCCGGAGGACTGAACAGTGAAAACCGTCTACGGCAAGGACGAGGCCCGGAAAGCACTGCTGGAAGGCAGAGGGCTCGACCTGGACAAAGTGCCGCCCGCGCTCGCAGCCGGTATTGAGCGCCGATTCGGCGAGGCTCTCACGCCCGAACAGGTCGTTGACCGCATCGTTACGCGGGTGAAGGCCGACGGCGACGAGGCCGTGCGCGAACTCACCGAACTCATCGACGGCCATGCGCCCGAACACATCGAGGTACCGCGTCCGGCCATTGACGCTGCCTTGGCAAATGTCGCTACCGAACTAGTGGAAGCCCTCACGACCGCCGCCGGGCGCATTGAGAGCTTCCACCGCAGGGCAATGCCCTCAGAGTGGCGGGACCTTGAAGAAGGCTACGGGTCGCTGATCCGGCCCCTGGGTCGTGTTGGCGTATATGTCCCCGGCGGCACCGCACCGTACCCGTCCACAGTACTTATGGCCGCGATACCGGCGAGGGTAGCGGGCGTTGAAGAGGTCGTCGTCTGCACCCCCCCCGAGCCCGGCTCGGGTTTACCGCACCCCACAGTGCTCGCCGCTGCGTCCATCGCGGGTGTGGACCGCGTATTCGCAGTCGGAGGCGCCCAGGCCGTGGCGGCGATGGCATACGGTACCGAGACCGTGCCCAAAGTCGACCTCATCTGCGGTCCGGGCAACCTGTTTGTCACCATCGCTAAACGAAAAGTGTACGGGTCTGTGGGAATCGACGGCCTGTACGGGCCAACCGAAACTTTGGTCATCGCAGACGGCGGCGCGAACCCGACGCTAGTCGCCGCCGACCTGCTCGCGCAGGCAGAACACGACGACCTTGCCATGCCCGTACTCGTCACAACGTCCGAAGAAATGGCGGCCAAAGTGTCGGCCGAGTGGCGAACGCGGGTTACGCGGTTGGAGCGCAGCGCCATCGCCACGGCGTCGATGGAGGGCAGGGGAGTCATCGCCGTAGTCGACTCTCTTGCCGAGGCTATCGAGCTTTCGAACGCCTTCGCACCCGAGCACGTCTCCCTCGCCGTCGAGAATCCCGAAGCGTACGTTCCATCGATAAAGAGCGCGGGCATGGTCTTCGTGGGCGAGCGCTCACACGAAGTACTGGGCGACTACGCCGCCGGACCGAGCCACGTCATGCCGACGGCGGGCACAGCCCGTTTCGGCTCTGGGCTGGGCGTGCACTCGTTCATCAGGCACGTCCCGGTCGTCGCTATGGACGCCGAAAAGTCGTCTGAACTGGGCCGAATTGCCTCTATAATCGGGAGGGCCGAGGGGCTCACCGCCCACGCCGAAGCGGCGGAGGCAAGGGAAGAACTCGATTAGGCGCTGCTCGATTAGGGGCTGATAGAGGGCCCGGGATTATGCCCCAAATTATGAAAGTTAAAAAGCTGATCCGGCCACATCTAGTAAATGTGACCACATATGACCCGGTAGACCCCCCCGAACTGCTGGCCAAGCGTGCTGGCATTCCGGCCGACCAGATCGTCAAACTGAACGGAAACGAGAACCCTCGTGAACCGTCCCAGCGGGTCAAGGACGCGGTGGCATCGGCCTCGTTCAACCTTTATCCAGACCCGCTCCAGCGTCGTGCCCGAGCCGAAATTGCCGCATACACCGGCCTCGACCCCAGCAACGTAATCGCCGGTGCGGGCAGCGACGAGCTCATCGATCTGCTGTTCCGCCTGTTCATATCGCCCGGTGACAACATTTTGGACTGTGAACCCACGTTCGCCATGTACGGCTTCTGCGCCCGTGTCGCGGGTGGCGAAGTGCGGCTGGCCGGGCGCGACGAGGCGTTCGACATCGACGTCGAAGCCATCAAAGCCGTAATCGACGAGCGCACGAAGATCATCTTCATCTCTTCACCCAACAACCCCACCGGCAACATGGCGTCCAGGGCGCAGATCGAGCAACTCCTCGAG
>CAVOCN010000288.1:0-2598 GCA_963694205.1 Dehalococcoidia bacterium
TCAGAGGGCTCAGGTCGACCATTCGATCCATGACGAACTCGGTCTGGCCGTCTGGCACGGAGAACCGCGCCGCCATCTTAGTCAGGTGCGTGCGCTCGTAGTGGTGCCAGTGGTAAAAGACCGGGCCAGATAGTGCTGATGCCCAGGCGAAGAAAGCTCTCGTGTTTTCCGCCTCGTCTTCGGGCACGTCTGCGTAGAAAGGCACGAAGTTCTCGGTGCCTGGCGTACGAACGAGACTGCCGATCAGGTAATTGACGGTGGTGACGCCGTCCTCCGACAGATCTGGGGACGACCCTTCCAGGTCGAAATAGACTGCCGTTTCGCCGGTCGGTATCTCGGGCACATGGGACCGGAGAACGACCTCGCCGGAACGCAGCGCCCTGGCGGCACTGCCCATGCGCCCGGCCTTGGATGCCCCGATGCCCTTGGCCTGCACTAGATGTTCTGGGTCTGCTTCGGCCACGTCGGCCACGGTGTGCAGCCCGATCTCGGCCAGCCGCTCCCGTGTCGATGCGCCTACTCCCGGCACGGTAGAGGCGTCGCCTGCTTTGATGGCCATGTCGTTGGTGTAACTCTCCCATGGCCACATGGCACCACCATAGACCGGGGGAACGGGTGCGCCGGACACGACCTCTCTTAGCCCGGCGATGGCTTCGTCGAGGGCGTCGGCGTAGTCGGCCGCGTCGTAGCTGGCGGTCTCGGTGTCGCCGTTGACGACGTGGAACTGGACTGGCGCGAAGCCCTGCACTTCGCCGAGGGCCCGGCTATATAAGGCCGCCTGCATTATGTGGTGGCGCTTAATTCGGCGGGCCGATTTTATTTCCACGATTTCGTAGGAGTGGCCGCCGAAAACAGAGGCCTGGCCGTCGACTCGCCTGACCACGTCAGGCCTGCCCTCCAGCCCCAGAGGGCTGCAGAGCATGGGCATGTCGCCTATCGCGTCTGCGCCCATAGCCATTAGTTGCAGGACGCGCATGAACCCGTCTTCTTCGGTCTTGAAGGACTCGGTGACTGCGGTGCCGAATAGCTCCGACGTGACTTCGGCCTGATGTTGGTGACCCCGAGAGAAGAGCAACTCCTGGTAGTCGTTGGTTGGGTCGCGCTGGGCGCGGTCGGCGTTTATTTCACACCACACGGTGATGGGAGACTTGATGAACCGTTCCAGCATGCTGGCCTTGACCGCCGGGCCATCGCCCACCTCAGTGAACCGGGCGTACAGGTCAGCTACTTGGCCCGTCGGGACGACGTGTCCAGAGGGCGGCTCGGCTTTGCTCATGCGGGCCCGTTAGCCTTGCCCTCAGTGTCGGGATCGAAAGGGCCGGGGGGCTCCGTGCTGACGTCGAGTAGTTCAATGAGATCGACCGCCCTGCGGCCTTCACCTCCGCGGGCACCGATTCCCTCTTCGAACATTTGCAGGCAGAACGGGCACGATGTGATCACGGTATCTGCGCCGGTAGCGAAGAACTGGTCGGTACGCAGGTGGTTGACCCGCTCACCCCGGCTCTCCTCTATCCACATATGGCCGCCGCCCGCGCCGCAGCAAAAGCCCTTGCGCCGGTTCAGGGCCATCTCTGTAAGTTCGAGGCCGGGCAGGGCCTGTGCGACCTGTCGTGGCTGGTCGTAGATGCCGTTCTGCCGACCGAGGTAGCAGGAGTCGTGGTAGGTGGCCTTTTCTTTCACCTCTTCGCTGATGGACCTGGCGACGGTTATTGCCCCGCTGTCGATTAGCTCGGCCACCAACTCGGTGTAATGCATGACGGAGTATTTGCCGCCGAGGGCCGGGTACTCGTTTTTCATGGTGTTGAAGCAGTGGGGGCACAGGGTGACGACCTTTTTCACCGAGTAGCGGTCCAGCGTCGCAATGTTCTGCGCCGCAAAAAGCTGATAAAGGTACTCGTTGCCCATACGCCTCGCCGGGTCTCCGGTGCACGTTTCTTCTTCGCCGAGGATGGCGAAGTCCACACCGGCTCTGGTCAGCACCTTTGCCATCGAGCGTGCTACAGCGCGGCTGCGCTTTTCAAGTGCCGCGGTGCAGCCAACCCACAGCAGATACTCGGCGTCCGGGTGGTCGGCCATCGTGGGTACTTCAAGTCCCTCGGCCCAGTCGGTGCGGGTGTACTGGGTGCCGCGCCAGGGGTGCCCGCGCTGCTCAAGAGAGGTGAGGGCGTTCTGGGCGCTCTCGGGCATCTCGGCGCGCTCCATTACCAAGTTACGTCGTACATCGATGATGGTTTCGATGTGCTCGACGCCCACCGGACACTCTGCCACACAGGCACCGCAGGTGAGGCAGTCCCACATGGCCTCTGTTTGCAGCCAGGGGCCGATGAGCGGGCGTTCGGCCTGTACATCGGTGCCGTGGGCAAGTTCGGGGCCCACGTCGAGAACGTGTTCCTTGAGGTTCTCGACCACGTGCATGGGCGAGAGTATTTTGCCGCTTATGTTCGCCGGGCACACGTCGCTGCACCGGCCACATACTGCGCAGGCGTAGCCGTCCAATAGCTGCTTGCGGGTGAAGTCCTGGATAGACGCCGCCCCAAAAGTTTCGGCCGTCTCCAGGTCCGGTGTGCTCAGCGTGCCTGGGGCTTCGAGCGACCTCAT
>CAVOCN010000289.1:0-2590 GCA_963694205.1 Dehalococcoidia bacterium
GGATTTCCGCTCAACGGGCCAGCCTGGGGCCTGGAGGCGACCGATCTGCTCGGCCATATCGCCAGCCCGGCCGCAGCACGGCAGTTGCTGTCCGGCCTCGACCTCGCAGCGGTGACGATAAAGGTCGGCAGATTTGGAGACGCATATGTCCAGCACGCCAACCGCATTGCCGAAGAACTCCGGGCCGTCGGCTTCGATGTGACGGTCGAAGAGGTGACTAGAGTTGCCTTTGCAGACGACGTGTGGAAGGGCGGCGACTACCAGGCGTTTTTGGGGCCCATTCCCCCGGTCAGTTCGCCAAATGCGTTCCTGTTCACGGTCGTGCACAGCGCGGGCCCTTACTACCGGGGCGGCCCACAGGACGAGCAGTTGGACATCCTCATCGAACTCCAGAGCGGCGAGTACGACGTCGATGTGAGACGGGCCAGGCTCAAGGAGATTCAGCGGCGCATGCTGGCATCGGCGGTCAGGTTCATGCCGGTAACCCGGACCTCTGTGTGGGCGGTGCAGCCGTGGGTGCGCAACTTCCACCTCAACTTCTCGGGCTTTGAGTACGCCCACTGGGCTTCGGTGTGGCTGGAGCCTTAAAGGCTTATTAGCCACAAAAGGGGGCGTTACTTAAGAGAAAGCGCCTCTTCTACAGCCGTAAGGGGTAGCAAGGCGCATTTGATGCGCACCGGGAACTGGTGGACGCTTTCCATGAGCGCGAGTTGCCCCAGGGCTTCCCTCCGGCCATCGGCAAGGCTCTGTCCCATCATCAGCGCCCGGTAGTCGGATGCCAGGGCCCTGGCATCCGAAAGGGACGCCTCTTTCAGAGCGTCGGCGATCATGGAGCCTGACGCTCTGTTTATGGAACAACCCACTGTCTGCATGCCCAGGCCTAATATGGCTTCACCATTGAGGGCGAACTGGACGTGGGCCTCGTCGCCGCAGAACGGGTTGATGGCGTCGCCAGCGGCATCGGAGCGCTCGGGAGCGGCGTCGTGCCGGGGGCTGCGGGCGTGGTCGAGGATGGCCTCGTTATATAGATCGTCGAGGTCGGAGTTATCGGCGGCCAAAAGCTCTATCGGCCGCCGTCGGAGAAGTACCGCATAGCGTCACGCATGGCGTCGACCAGCCGGTCGACCTCTTCCTCGGTGTTGTAGAGGTAGAAGCTAGCTCTGGAAGTGGCAACAACACCTAGGGATCGCATTAGCGGCATTGTGCAGTGGTGCCCGGTACGGATGGCGATACCGGCCCGGTCGAGGAATGTGCCGAGGTCGTGAGGGTGCACGTCTTCGGAGTGGAACGACAGCACGCCGCCGCGTTTTTCGACGTCAGAAGGCCCGTACAGGTCCAGGTCTTGGAACTCTGCGAAACGCTTGAGGGCGTAGCCGGTGATGGCCTTTTCATGGTCCCTGACCCTGTCCATACCAAGGGCCGACAGGTAGTCGACCGCGGCACCGAGTGCGATGGCGTCGGCGATGTTGGGGGTGCCAGCCTCGAACTTGTTGGGTACGTCGTTCCAGGTGGCGCGGTCGTTCCACACCTCCAGGACCATGTCTCCCCCTCGCATGAAGGGCTCCATGTTTTCCAGTATCTCTGGCTTTCCGTACAGGGCACCTATGCCGGTCGGACCGAGCATTTTGTGGCCGGAGAAGGCGAGGAAGTCGCAGTCCAGGTCGGTGACGTCGACAGGCATGTGAGGCACGCTCTGGGCTCCGTCGATGAGTACCTTGGCACCCATTGCGTGTGCGCGCTTTGTTAGCTCTTTTACCGGGTTAATAGTCCCCATAGAGTTGGATGCGTGGCAGATGGCCAGCAGCTTTACCCGTTCGTCCAGGTACTCCTCGGCGACGGCCATGTTCAGCGTGCCGTCTTTGTGCAGGGGGATGACGCGTAGTTCGGCACCCTGTTCGCGGGCGACTTTTTGCCAGGTGACTATGTTGGAGTGGTGCTCCATTTGCGAGACGACAATCGCATCACCTGAAGCTATGTTTGCCGGTGCCCAGCTGTATGCCACCAGGTTGATGGACTCGGTGGTGCCTCTTGTCCATACGATGCTTTCAGGCTTCGGGGCACCGATGAACTTGGCGACTTTTGCCCGCGCGCCTTCGTAGCGCTCCGTCGCCTCCATGCTCAGGGCGTGGACGCCCCGGTGCACGTTGGAGTTGTAGCCTTCGTAGTAGTCGACTAGCGCTTGTATGACGCTAGAAGGCTTTTGAGAAGTGGCAGCGTTGTCGAGGTACGCCAGCGGCAGGCCGTAGACCTCCCGCTTCAAAATGGGGAAGTCGGCCCGGATGAGGTTCGTATTTAGAGGGGCTGGCATAAAAAGTTATAGGTCAACTTCGAAGTCGTCGCCGACTATGCGGACTTCGTAGGTGTCGATGGGTGTGTAGGCCGGTCCCTGTTCTACTTTGCCAGTGCGAATGTCGAAGCGGGCGCCGTGTGCGTCGCACTCTATAACGCAGCCCTCCAGCACGCCCTCGTGCAGGTAGGCCTCGGCGTGTGAGCAGACGTCGTCTATTGCGAGCAGTTCGCCTTCGACTTTGAATATGCCGATCCAGCGGTTGCCCAGGTCGTACATGTTACCCGCACCCTCGCGGATGTC
>CAVOCN010000290.1:0-2587 GCA_963694205.1 Dehalococcoidia bacterium
CGGGCATCAGCCGGGTGTCTAGTGCCGAGGGCGGGAGAAGTCCGCTCGAAGGTCCTCCGACTCCCAGTGCAGTCAGCGTCTGGCCAGGCAGCAGGCCACCGCCGATGTCCATCACAACCTCCCGGAGGGGCGTACTGAAGGGCACCTCGACCAGCCCGGATCGTATGGTCGCTCCTGACAGGCTCATCACCTTTGTGCCCGTCGCGCCCTCAACGCCGATGGCGGCGAACGCCTCTGGACCAGCGGTCATTATGAACGGCAGGTTAGTCAGGGTTTCTGCATTGTTTATGACGGTTGGCCTGCCCAGATAACCCGACTCTGTGGGGAAGGGCGGGCGTAGCCGGGGCTCCCGGCGGTAACCCTCCATCGTGTTGAGCAGCGTGGTCTCCTCGCCGCACACGTACCCGCCAGCACCACGTCGGATTTCCACGTTTACGGCCCACCCCGACCCGAGCACGTCATTGCCGATGAGCCCCAGCGCCATCGCGTCGGACAGAGCCTTTTCCACGCGCGTGGAGGAGAGATCGGCCTCGGCGTTGATGTAGATGAAGACCGTCTCAATACCAGCCGCGTAAGCGGCAATTAGAGCCCCTTCAATTACCCGGTGGGGCAGGCCCTCCATTATGTGGCGGTCCTTGAACAGACCGGGCTCCCCCTCTTCAGAGTTCACGACGAGATAGCGGGGCTCGCCAGCAGCTTTGCGAGCACCCTCCCACTTGAGAGCAGCGGGGAAGTAAGCGCCGCCTCGCCCTCGGAGGCCCGATGTTTTTACCCGTTCGATCACGACCTCGTGTGACCCGGATAACGCCTCGGTCAACCCGCCGTACCCACCTGACGCGAGGTATTCGTCGATGCCGTCGGCGTCCATCTCACCTATGCCTTCCAATGCCACCCGCGTTTGGCCGGATAGAAAGGCAGTGTCGTCCTCGTAGCGGAGCGGGGCCGCGCCGCCTTCAAGCATCGTGGAGATGCGTACCGCCGTGTCGAAGTCGACCCGTGGCAGGCGTACCGACGAGCCGACCGGGTCGGTGACCGTCACCAAAGGGGCGTCGAAACAGGCACCGTCGCAGCCGGTTATGACGAGGTGAGAGTTGTCCAGCAAGTCCCCTTGAAAGGACTCGACGACTTCTTCGGCTCCGACGGAGCTTGAGCAATGGCCGACCTGCACTGAGACGCGAAATTTGCCTATGTGGGCCGATAGCCGGTCAATGGCTGCTTTGCGGAGCCGTTCATATGCTGCGTTCGCTGTCATGAAACCACCCAATGCGAGAGCCGGGCAATTGCAGCTGCGGCCCTCTCAGGCGTGGTTCGCCCGTGCCAACGTCCGTCTATCTGGATGGCAGGTGCCACCCCACAGAGGAAGCCGCAGGCCGTGTTTTCTAATGTCACCGTCTCGCCACCTGTCCCGGTCGTCTCGCCTATTTCGACGCCTAGACAGGCCTTGAGAGCGTCGAGAACGCCGTCTCCACCAGCCACCCGACAGGCGAGCCCTGTACAGACCCGAACCACGTGATCCCCAGGCTCCGCAACCCGTAACTCCAGGTAGCTAGTGGCGGCCCCGTAGACCTCGCTGGCCGGAATGCCCAGGTGCCACGAGACAACTTCCATTCCCCAGTCAGGAAGAAACCCGAACTCGTGCTGCAGGTAGTGAAGGGCAGGGAGGAGCTGCCCGTGCTCCCGAGGGAACCTCTCGCGCAGGACGTTGCGCAGTTCGTTTCGAGCGGATTTTGAAGAGTCAGTCAAGCTCATCCTGTCAATCTAACCCCGGGCGACCGAAGAGTCATTGAGCGCTTCACTAACTCTTGATATCCAATCCTCATCGTCAGAATTCAGGACTTCTCTTTCTCCAGTCGCCGTCGTAAGTACGATGGCGTACTGGACACTGAGGCTCCGGTACCATAAAAAACCCATCCCCCCGACGATGGCCCCGGCCACAAGTGAAGGGGTACCACCGCCTTGCAGTCCGGCGAATAGCAGGATAGCCCCCGCGCCCGCCATGATAGTCGGCCACATTCGGTTTACTTCTTTGGTTCGGGTGGAAACCGAAGTTGTTTCGGCCAGGTCATAGGTCTGAGACCGCACTACGAACCGGGTCCGAGTTACGGTGACAACGTCATCCTGGTAGATGGGGGAGTCGTCCATTTTCGGCTTCACGCTCCCGCTCCCACTCCTGAGAGTGACTCAGGGTCAAGCCCCAGGGCATGTAGCTTGGGCACCGGGATGGTGCCGTCCTGGTTCCAGCCACGCGCCTCGTAGTACGCGTCGATCATCAAATCGAGTTCTTTCTCGTTCAACCCGACGCCGTCGCCCGGTCCGTCGCTCAGTTTCTCGGTCAGAATTCGCCGGGGTAAAGAGTCGTCGGCACGCTGCCAGCCCTCACGGATGTTGAACAGCTTTTTCAGGTTGTTGATGCGCTCGCCAGCTAGGCTCAACTCGTTCGAAGTTACTTCCCATCCAGTTACGCGGGACAGAACGACTGCGGACTCTGCGTAAAAGTCCTCGAAAGCCTTACGAAGGAATTTACACCACACCAGCGAGTCCATCAGGGCCGAGTGATCCTCACCGGCGGCGGTAATTTCACCCCTGT
>CAVOCN010000291.1:0-2576 GCA_963694205.1 Dehalococcoidia bacterium
CTGCGCAAGGTAAAAGAGGGCCGGGGCGAGCTACCAAAAAACTTCCCGTCTTCGCACTTCACCTGGCCGGAGATAGAAGGGGAACTCACTGGCCGCAAGTCGCGGCTGGACCTGCTGCCGTGGGGTGCCGACGAACTCACTCAACGAGGCGTTTACACCTTGCCTGTGACCTCGGGAGAGGGCTTTTTCGGCAATCTGGACCGGTTCTCGGCACGGGCCGTCGAACTGGCCGAGAAGTCGGCGGCGGTCGTTGCCGTTACGTCGCTGCCGAAACGTCTCGTTGAGGTCTTCGACGAGGCCGGGGTATCGGTAACGCTCATGGATGACCTGGTGGCGCTTCCTGAGCCGGGCTCGATTACGATTCTGCCATCTACCGGTGCCGGTCTGTCTGCCGGGTTCGCACTAAACGCCGGTAAAAGCCGGTTGGCGCTGTTCAGCGACGCAGAGATTTTCGGCGTGGCCAAACGGCGCAGGGCGGGCAGACGACGGGTACAACAGCGTCGCGAGACCCTGCTCGGCCAGCTGAACCCGGGCGACTACGTTGTACACATAGAACACGGAATAGGTCGCTTTCTCGGCACGGGCCAGCCCGAAGGTGAAGGGCCAGAAGCCGAGTACCTGATCCTGGAATATTCGGTGGGGGACCGGCTGTTCGTGCCGATGGACCACCTCGACCGGATCACCCCCTACGTTGCGCCGATGGACAGGACGCCCAACCTGACCAGGCTGGGCTCGCAAGAGTGGCAGCGAACCAAACAGCGCGTCGAGGAGTCGACCAGGGAGATGGCCTCCGAACTGCTCGGCCTGTACGCCAGGCGCGAGGCGGTAAAGGGACACGCTTTCGCCACCGACACGCCCTGGCAGCTTCAGTTGGAAGATTCGTTCCCATTTGAGGAGACCGAGGACCAGATAGACACGATCGCCGAGGTCAAGGCCGACATGGAGCGACTGCGCCCCATGGATCGGTTGGTTTGTGGTGACGTTGGCTACGGCAAGACCGAGATAGCCCTGCGAGCCGCGTTCAAGGCGGTAATGGAGGGCAAGCAGGTGGCCGTGCTGGTGCCGACCACCGTGTTGGCCCAGCAGCACTACGCGACGTTCTCCCAGCGACTGGCAGCCTACCCAGTGCGGGTGGACGTGCTCAGCCGGTTCCGCAGCGATGCCGACCAGAAAGAGATAGTCGCGGGTCTTGCTTCGGGCGAGGTCGACATCTGCATAGGCACGCACCGACTGGTACAGAGCGACATACGCTTCGCAGACCTGGGGCTGGTGATAGTGGACGAAGAACAACGCTTCGGCGTGGGGCACAAGGAACGCCTCAAACAGATGCGCAGCGAGGTGGACGTCCTAACTCTCACCGCGACCCCGATACCACGAACGCTGCACATGGCCATGGCAGGGGTGCGAGACATGAGCACCATAATGACGGCTCCCGAAGAGCGCCTGCCGATCAAGACCTACGTTTCGGAGTTCTCAGACTCTCTTATTCGTGAGGCGATATTGCGAGAGATTGACAGGCAAGGGCAGGTTTATTTTCTGCACAACCGGGTGCATAACATCGACCACATCGCGCTCTATTTGCGTAGCATCGTGCCCGAGGCGACGGTCGGGGTGGCGCATGGCCAGATGGCAGAGGGTGAACTGGAACGCTCCATGATGGCCTTCGCCAAGGCCGAGATGGACGTGCTGGTATGCACGACTATCATCGAGTCCGGACTCGACATACCGAACGTGAACACGCTCATCATCAACCGGGCCGACGCCTTCGGACTGGCCCAGCTTTATCAGTTGAGGGGCCGCGTTGGAAGAGGCGCAAAGCGCGCGTACGCCTACCTGCTCATACCCCCGGCACGCGCCCTCACCGAGACCGCCGAGAAGCGTCTCAAAACAATGCTGGCCGCCACCGAACTGGGAGCGGGGTTCCGCATCGCCATGGCCGACTTGGAGATTCGCGGGGCGGGCAATATTCTGGGCTCCCAGCAGAGCGGGCACATTCACGCGGTCGGGTTCGACCTGTACGCAAAGATGCTCGCCGAGGCCACAGAGCAGGTGCGGGCCCAAATGGCGAGCGGGAACGGCACGGGCGAGGGAGACGAAGAGGGCACCAGTGGGGGTAATGGAGAGCGCGAAGTCGATTCCGAAAACGCTACGTCAACGGGTCTCGGGGACGAACCGACGGGCCCCATCTCCGTCGACCTGGGTATACCGGCGAGCATCCCAGAGGGCTACGTTGCTGACCTGCCTACCCGGATAGACCTGTACCGACGACTGGTCGAGGCGAAGAGTAACGACGAACTAGACCTGGTGACCGGCGAACTGAGGGACCGGTTCGGCCCCGCGCCGTGGCAGGTGCAGAACCTGCTGTTCACCGTGCGGGTACGAGTGGCAGCCGCAGGTGCGGGCATAGTCGCGGTCACCCGTAGCGACGACATGCTGGTTATGCGGCTGGCATCGGAGACCGGAGGCGCCAAGACGCCGCTGCAACGGCACCTCGGGGCAGACGCCGAAGTCGGCAATACCCAGGTGCGGATGCTGCTAGACGATGACGACGACGACGACGACGGCTGGGAAGTCCA
>CAVOCN010000292.1:0-2569 GCA_963694205.1 Dehalococcoidia bacterium
CGCAGCGGTAGCGCGCTTGCTTTGGGAGCAAGAGGTCGCCGGTTCGATCCCGGCCACCCCGACCAACTGGCCCTCTACCTGCCGGTACGAGACTGAACTCTGCTGAAGAACGCGTCGGACACGTGAACCCTTTAGCTCAATGCCGACGTCTAAGGGGGGTAACTTAAACCCTTAGGAGAAACCATTGAGCACAGTTTCGTATCTACTCGAACTTACTATTGAGCCCGGTAAACTTGAAGAATTCAACTCGCTAGCAACGGGATTTATTTCTTCGGTCAACCAGAATGAGCCGGGTACGCTCGGCTATCTGTGGCACATGGCTGAAGACAACAAAAAAGCCCTGTTGCTGGAGACGTTCACCGATTCGGACGCACTGCTGACCCACCTGGGCAATGTCGGGCCGACCCTTCCGAACCTACTGGCGTTAGCCCCGATTACCCGATTCGAGGTGTTGGGGGCTGTGAATGACGCGGTCCGGGAAGCTCTAGCTCCGTTCGGGGCAGTCCATTTCCCCAACGTTGAAGGTTTCGAACGGCGCTAATCACGCTAACGGAGTCTCGTCAGCGTTAAGGCGATCGGCCGAAGAGAACGGGTCGGCGGACCCTAGCTATAAAGGGGCAGGCTCTATTGACAGGCCTGCCCCTTTTTTCTCTCTTGCTATCGCCTTTTTGACTTGTGCACGTAACTTTGTTACATTAGCGCACCCTCTTGATTCGGCCCATATTGGCCAGTTTCGCCCTTACTGGGCCCGTCTCGCCCTGGTTGGGCCAGTTTCACGGGGGGCCGCCAATGTCTGGGGAGGACTGCATGCCGGTCGTGCGAATTAGTGACAAGACGTGGGAGCGCCTGAAGGTTTGGGCGATCCCGCTGGAAGACACGCCTGACTCGACGATCCGCAAGTTGCTCGACGAGGTCGAGCCGAATGGCGCGCCCAAGGGGCAGGGCTCCCAAGACACCGAGGCCGTCGCCAAACGCCTGCCGAGAGGCAAAAAGACTTCCGAACGGGCCTTCGAACGGCCGCTACTGGAAGCGCTGCACGAACTGGGCGGCGCGGGGGTCATGTACCAGGTGCTTCCTATAGTCGAGGAGAAGCTGCGGCACGTTCTTAAGGACGTTGACTACGAACGGCTACCCTCGACAGGCGTCGTACGCTGGCGCAGCACGGCCCAGTGGACGCGGCACAGGCTGGCCGAGCGGGGCCTGATAAAGCGCGGCCCGGCTCGAGGGATTTGGGAATTGACGGACCACGGTGCGAAAACCGTGGGCCAGTGGATTGAGGAATCGACCCTTTAAGAAAGGATCTGAGATGCCCAAGAAGTCTGACATGAGACGCGTGGACGTCTTCGCACACCTGAATGGCGAGCAGGCGAGCGGGATTCTCGCGCTGGGTGAACGACAGGTCGTTGAGGCGGGGACGCTGCTCGGCCACGCCGACGAGCCCCCGACGACGTTCTATGTAATTCTGAGTGGCCAGGCAGAGCTGTCATACGGGGCGCAAGTGGGTGACGCCCAAGTGGACGACACAGGGGCTGGCGAGATTGCCGTGCGCCTGGCAGGTCCTGGGGAGTCGTTTCCCTGGGCAGCAATGCGGGGTTCCGGCAACCTGGTAACCAATTGCAGGGCGAGGACCGATATGGAGGTGGTCGCCATCCCCATTGATGCTCTGACGGCGTATTGCCACGAGAATGCGGAGGTGGGTATGGGCTTTTACCGGGGGGTGATGGACCAGTTCGCCGGTCAGTATGGACGCACTCTCGCGATGCTGGCGGCCAATGTGGAGCAGGAGCTGACGGGCATTCAGTAAAGCCCGGCAATGGCTACACTTCGCGATCTGAAACGAGCGGCCAGAGGTGTGCTGGATCTCGTAGTGCCCATGTCATGCGTCACGTGCGGCCGCGATGGCTCGCCGCTGTGTGAGCGCTGCGAACGCGACATGCCCGCCCTGAAGCGACCGTATTGTTCCCGGTGTGCCGAGCCCAACTCGTCCCTGGTTTGCCGCCGATGCGCCGAGACCCGGCCAGCCTTTGACCAGATTCTCGCCCCGTACCTGGCCGGGGGCGCTGCCAGGGAGCTGGTGCACCGGCTCAAGTACAACGACGCCCGCGCCTACTCCGAACGCATTGCCGGGCTTTTGGCGGAGTTTCTCGATCGCGAGTCCGTCTCCGGTGACGTCATAATCCCCGTGCCACTGCACCCTTCGCGGGAGCGACAACGTGGGTATAACCAGTCGGCGCTGATTGCCCGCGACCTCGGCCGCTTTACGGGAGTCGCAGTCGATACCAGTTCACTCAGGCGCGTGGTGAAAGGCGTCCCTCAGGTGACGTTGGCGAGTGTGGACCAGAGGCGAACGGGCGTCGAGGCCGCGTTCGAGTGCAAGCCGGTGGCGACGGGCACGGTGGTTCTGGTGGACGACGTGGTTACTACCGGGGCGACGATGTCGGAGTGCGCCGCAGCACTGAAACGCTCGGGCGCAACAAGAGTGGTTGGCTTGGCGTTCACTCGCCAGTCGCTGGGACGCCCGTAGTTTCCGGCCCAGCGGCCCCGTGCCCACGCCTGTGATAAAGTTCGC
>CAVOCN010000293.1:0-2557 GCA_963694205.1 Dehalococcoidia bacterium
ACAAGGTCCGACACATGGACTTTTGCATGGCGGACGCGCTGGAGAAGGGCGCAGACGTGTCGATAAACATAAACGCCTGGATGTCGAATAATTCCCGCATTATTGGCGCGGCGTCCAAGAAGGTTGGCATGGACTACATTTGCGTAGCGCCAGGCAGTAAGGACAGGCCGATTCAGGGCAACTTGCTGATTCAGGACCTGCTGGGCGCCGACCTGCACCTGCTCGATACCACCGACGAGGAAGAGGTGGCGGGCTACGTGGAAGACATCGAGGCGAAGCTAATAGGTGAAGGCCGTACGCCGTACAACCACCTCAAAGAGCACATGTCCCGATCGTCGGCGGTCATTTCTTATATGGACGCTACGCTTGAGGTAGCCGACCAGCTGGACGCGCTGGGCGTTGAAGCGGCCAAGGTCTACATAGCCAGCGGGGGTGCGCAGGCCGGACTGCAACTGGGCTCGAATGCGCTGGGCCTGGACTGGGACGTGAAAGGTGTACTGGTCGCCACCCCCGAAGAGTCGTATGTGGACATGGTCGGGTGGGCCAATAACGCCCTGCGCCATATGGGGTTCGACGAGCGGCTCGGGTGGGAAGACGTGGTGCAGATGGACGGCTACATAGGCCCCGGCTACGCCCAGGTAAGCCCCGAGTGCGTTGAGGCGATTCGCATGACGGCCGAGCTGGAGGGCATATTGCTGGACCCGGTCTATACGGGCAAGGTGATGGCCGCGCTCATCGACCACGCCCGCTCCGGGGTGCTGCCCCAGGGTGAGACGGTGCTGTTCGTGCACACTGGCGGGCTGCCGGAGCTGTTCAACTTTGCGGACGAACTGCGACGGGGCTAGACAGCTACGGTTGCGCCGGTCCCCGGGCCTTGTTAGCGTTACGCCGTTCGGGGTTACCGGCCCGCCTGTCTGACCTACCCCTGGCGTAGTTACCAACTTTGTTTAACTAACTGAGAACTGGAGAACCTGTAATGAGCGTCACACTCAATCACACCGGCTTTGTCGTTACCGACCTGGAAGAAGCGATCAAGTTTTACTGCGACGGCATTGGCCTGAGCGTCAGGTTCCAGGTGGAGGTGTCGGACGCACCCGCGCTGTCGAACCTCCTTGGCTATGACGACGTGCACGTCAAGGCGGCTTACGTTGGTGGCATTGACGGCCACTCGCTGGAGATTATCGAGTACGTGAACCCCAAGACCGAGGTTCGGGACGCCGCTGAGCAGCACCGCAGGAACGTCACCGGCGGCACGCACCTGGCGTTCAACGTGCGCGATATGGACGCGGTCATCGAACGCGTGGTTGCCCTGGGCGCGAAGCTGAACAACCCGCCCGTCGAGTTCATGGAGGGTATGCGCAGCGTGTACCTGCAGGACCCGTGGGGCAACTGGGTTGAGCTGGACGAGGACGCGGTGCACAACGAGGCGCAGTTCTACGTACACCAGCGCACGTCGGTGAACCCGGCTCCAGGCGACGTCCGCATTTAAGACGCGACGCTGGCCGTTACGCCTATTGCGACCGGGGTCGGACAGGCGTAACGGCCGTGCAGTCGTTTAGGCCGTTAGGGCGCGGGCTCTCTGAGGTCCTGAACGTCTAGCAGTTCGGCCGAACGAGGACAGTAAGTCCCGATGGTGTCGAGCCAGAATTCCCGGTTGCCGTCGACTATCGACGGCAGCGCGTCGCACGGCTCCGCGCCCTGGTCGGCCAGGAAGGTCGCTTCAGGGTCGAAGTGCCAGCGGTGCGGCTGGTTGTGGTTGGTTTCCCCCGGTCCTGAGCGCAGTGTCCCGCGGGGAAACCCGCCGGTGATTTCGCCATTGCCAAGGGCGACTATTCGCTCGGCAGTGATCGGGTTCGTCACCCAGACCCTGAACGTTTCACTTCCCACGCTGAAGGTGGCCAGCACGCCGCCAGACAGACCTCCTCCCGTGCTCGATATTGAGAGAGCAACCGAGTCACCGGACTCGCCCCGGTCTATCGAGGTCATGAGCAGGTCGTAGCCGGACACACCGTACAGCGGGGAGCCCAGCGCAAGTTCGACGATGACCGGAAATACGCCCGGCCCCGATACTCCGATGAGGGCCGTGGCAGCGCCGAGGCCAGTGCATTTGCCCTGCGCCGGGCAGCGTTCGGCCTCGAACAACTCTAGGAACTGAAGGCGTATTTCGCTGCCTTCGATGACATAAGAGCTGGAGACGGGGTCCAGCTCAACCTCGAAGACCGGCACCCGCGTTTGGGTCGGCGAAGGGGTCGGCGAGGGGACGCGGGTTGGCACTTCGGGTAGCGCCGTGGGCGTGGGTTGCTCGGTAAGCACGTCTGGCGTTGCCACAACGGCCGTCTCGAAGACGGCGGGGGCTGTCGGCGTGTCTACCGGTTCCTGAAATTCGGCGGGCGTCGGAGCGTTCGCTTCACTGGAGCAGGCGGCCACGGTGAGAAGGCCGACCAGGGTCAGGGTCAATAAGAGTCGGGCGACGGATGGGGGCAAGGTGAGTCTCCCGTTTGGTCTTGGGTTGGAGTTTGGGCCCCAATCACCTATTAGGATACCCGGTCGTCGGCCC
>CAVOCN010000294.1:0-2550 GCA_963694205.1 Dehalococcoidia bacterium
GGCAGTGCTACTACCGCTGCCTTACTTGCGGTAGGAGGTCCGCGGGCGGCCCGTGCCTTTAGGCCTTCGGGACTACCGGGCAAGTGGTACTCGCGTCTCAAAGAGGCTGCCGAGGCTGGCCCCGAACAAGCTACCGCCAGGCGGTGGGCCGCAAGATTGGGTCACGATGAACCCCCAAGATTGGGTCACGATGAACCCCGTGGGTTCACTGCTACACTTACCCCCCCGAGCCGACCGGCGGGTCGTGGGACCCCGGTGCGTACATCACCGCTGGAGGTATCATCGGACGCGAGCCGCAAGGTAGCCGCCAGAGTCGGCCGCAAGGTAGCCGCCAGAGTCGAAGGGGGCGTGGCCGAGGGCGAGCGCAAGTTCGCGCAGATCGACGAGCTTCTCGACGCCCAGAGCAACCCGGATCGCATGGTCACGAAGCAGGAGATTCTAGACCGTATCGAAGAACGCGGCATCCAGCTCAGTGAGACAGTGCGGGGCGCAGTGAAAACGGAAGAGGACGTGACCGCCATAAGGGCCCATGGCATCGAGCCCGACCTCGACAACGCTGGCCGCCGGGTCATCACTGCTCACTCATACGGCATCGACGACGCCTACGTGGACGCTGACGATTTGATACTTGACCTTGATCTAAGCCCCGAGGTACATGGCCCCATTCGCAGATTCTTCGAAGGAGAAGGTGCCCTGACCCACGCCCGCCACGGTGGTTTGGTACAGCCCGGTGGCTCGAACTACCGCGAGATCACAATCCAGTACAAGCACGCAGGCCGCACGTTCAAGAGCGACCCGACCCACGGTGACCCGGACGATACGGTCATGCGCATACGTGCGTCCGACCGCGAGTACGCAAACCCGGACAGCGGACAGACCGAGAAGGTGCTGTTCGTGGAAGAGGCACAGAGCGACCTGTCACAAAAGGCTCGTAGGGCCAGGACGAAGGAGGTCGAGCGGCTGATGGACGGCGGGATGTCCAAGGACGGCGGGATGTCCAGGGCCGAGGCCGAGGATACGGTGGCGAAGGACTTTGGGTACAAGAACCAGAAGCCGCTTGAGGATTTCGTCCCGCCAACGAGCGAACGAGATTTTATGATCCGGCAACGTCTGAGCGATCTACGGGGCGAGAGGAGGGCGGCAGGGGACGCGGGCGACAACCCAGCGATGGCGAGACTGTGGGAGGAAGAGGACGCCCTGCGTACAGAGTTGGGCCAGTACACGGACGAAGACACCATAGAGCGCTTCGTCCCCGACGCCCCGTTCAAGGGCGCAGACCAACAGGTCGAACTGACGCTCAAGCGTATCATCCAAGAGGCCATCGACGGCGGGTACGACCGCGTGGCCTGGGTCAGCGGCAGGCAGAGCGCAGACCTGTACGGTCTGGGCAAGCACATCACCGAGCTTGAGTACAATCCCAGGACGCAAAGGCTCAGAGGCTACGGCGGCGAACATCCGCTTGACCCTTACGGTCCAGTAATAGACACGAGAGTGGAACCGGGCGACCTCCCTGGTGCGATAGGAGAGGGGCCAGCGAAGCGCCTACTGGAAACGCCGTTGTCGCACTCGCCGGAGATTGAGGGTGGGGCAGGTCTCCATAAGCTCGAAGGCGCGGACATCAATATCGGCGGCGAGAAGCACGAACGCATCTACGACCAACTTTGGCCTCGCACCGCAAAGAAGGGCCTCAAGTCCTTGGGCGGCGTGGAGGTTGAACAGATCCGCCTGGCCCCGGGCGAGTTGCCGCCGGGCTATACGAAAAGCAATCAGGATCGCTCAGGGCTTTCTCCATGGGGAAGGGATATCATAGACCCACAGGGCTTTAACATGGGCACAATGGAGAAAGCCCTGAGCGATCCTGATTTTGCGGTGGCCATGCAGGCCCCGACCAACCTGTCGTTCAGGATCACACCAGCGATGCGCAACGCGGCAGAGACGAAGGGCTACCGGCTCATGGCCCGTGGCGGCGTCGGGTTAGGGGTTGGTGCCGTCGCAGGCACAGTTGCGCCAGCCGAGGAGGGCGAGAGGTATTCCAACATCATCAGCTACGCGCTGGTCGGTGGTGCGGTCGAAGCGGGCGGCGCTTCTTTGTGGCCCAAGATCAACAAGTTCATGGGCCGTGGTTTCACCGCAAAGTCAAAGCTCTCCGCCGGAACCGAGGCCCTCTATGACGCCTCACCAGACCTACAGATTATACGCGGAAAACGTGCCACGGGCCTCGAAGAGGTTCTCCCTGGCGACAAGCCGTTGATGAACCCGATCCAAAAGATCCGCTATCTCGCGATGCGCGATGTTCTGCCGATAGAGTTGCTGGACAAGCTGGTCGGTGCCGGGCACGGGCTGCGCAATGCGTTGGCCCGTGCCCGTGGCAGTATGCTTCGGGCCGAAGAAGACGTTTTCGAGTTCATCCAACCTATGATGAGCAAACACGGCGAAGACGGGATGAACATTGGTGCCGACCTTGCGATAGCGGAACGTGAGCTAGAACTCATTAGACTGGGCACGAAAACGGCGACCCCAGAACAAATAGAGAGCCTGGAAAAAGCGGCG
>CAVOCN010000295.1:0-2502 GCA_963694205.1 Dehalococcoidia bacterium
TAGACCCGTTTTGCACCCAGCGAGACCGCCTGTGCGGCGGCGTCTAGGTCGCCGACTATCGATACGCCGACCTTTTCTCCCAGTGTCCGGGCGAGCGCGATGAGTTCGCCCGTACCCGAGTCAAGACCCGACTCTTCGCCGACTTCGCCTATTACCAGTACTCGCTCGATCAGATCAGGCCGTCCTCTCTCAGCTTCAGGGCGAGAAGCCTGCCAGAATCTGCTGGACTCTCGCCTTCGATGAAGTCGCAGTGCCGATCTGACTCAGGAACGAACAGGTCTTCCAGGTTGAGCCTGGGCTTGAGTTGCTCTGGGTCCAGACCCAGGTCAGCACCAGTCAGATAGACCGGCTTCTTTTTACCCGCGGCCATGATGCCCCGCAGGGTCGGGTAGCGGGGCTCACCGAGTTCGTTGCTCACCGTGACTACGGCGGGCAGGTTGGCCTCCAGCTCTTCGTAGCCGGTCGGTAGTACTCGCTCTACCTTCGCCACCCCGTCGGCCACGGTGACGGACTGGGCCACAGTGACGCAGGCCGCTTCCAGCAGTTCGGCGAGGATGAGCGGGACCTGTGCGTTGTCCCAGTCCGAGGCCTGCCTGCCGCAAAGAACCAGGTCAACTTCCCCTATTTGCGTAATGGCCTGGGCAAGTACGTATGCGGTAGCGAACGGGTCCAGGTCTACGAGTGCCGGGTCTTCGACCAACACCAGTTCGTCGGCACCCATCGAAAGCGGCTTTTTCATTACCGCAACGACGCCGCCGTCGTCGGTAAATCCGTGCCCGACTGACAGGACGGTGACGTGAGCGTCGGTCGAGTCCTTGATGCGCAGAGCGGCTTCGGTCGCGTTTTCGTCGAAACCGTTCACCACGGGAGGTATCCCCGGTGAGGGGGTCACTCGCCGCAATTGCTGGTCGATCTTGAACGCCGAGACGGGGGTCTCGGGATCGACTACCTGTTTAGCGCAAACAATGATTTTCACGGTGGCGGGCGGAATGTAGCACCGCGTTGCGGGTGTGTCAAACCGGTGTGAGAAGGCATCTGTACTCCCCTTCAGGAGTCCCTTTTCAGGCCTCGGGAACCCCATATTTAGGAGCCGAAATCCTAGAACAACCGTGCCATAAAAGCCCTGTCTACGGCGTGGGTGAATACGCCTTGCACCGCACAGTAGTGCGGTTGAATGGGTTTAGTAGAGAAGGTCAAGACCTGTTTGCAACTGCGGTGGAAAAGAATTTTGGGTTGAAAGCCATGCGAAAAGTTTGAAAAGAGTCTTGACAAAGTTTCAAACTTTGTTTAGTTATTGTCCGAAAACCAATTGGAACGGCGTTGCAGGCGGCCAGACGACCCGCGACGCCGATATGGCCAATACGGCCGATGCGGCGAATTCGGAGGAACAACATGGTCATCCAGGCCACCCCCACAACTTTCAGGCCAGGGACGCCACCGACGGTGGTGCCTGCGCCGCGAGTAGTAGAAGTGACACCCAAGGTTATTAGTCGCCCGATTCCCGCCAGCGGGACCAGGCCTCTTTGCCCCCGGTGCAGCGACTCTCTCGTTAAGGGCTTCAACGAACCCGAGTGCCTTAAGTGCGGCTACGTCGACTACGGATTTGTCGATCGTTCCAAGAGCGCCAGGCCCACGAACCTCGTTAGCGCAGGTACCAGGTACGTGCTCCGGTACGTCGGTGGCTCTGATGGCTTGATGGAAACTCTCGCCTACGTGCAGGCGGTTCGCCTGCGCAACCGGGCCGTGTACGAAGTGTGCTGCCCGTTCTGCTCAGCCACCATGGAGCAGTCGTCCCTGTCAGGCAAACGCCGCGACATTCGAGAGGAACGCTTCAAGTGTGTGCAGGGCCATCGCGTGTCTCTGACCCCCGGTAGGAATGGTTCACTGGGCTGGAAGTAGCCGAACACCCGTCAAATTCACATGGATAGTTAAGACCGGGGGGCGTAAGGCTCCCCGGTCTTTTTTTTGCCCAGTTAGCCCCTTAAACTGGCGTCCATGCTGTCAGTGATGGAGTGTCGGTCATAGGGATGTCAGTAGTGGAGCGATGCGAGCAGGCCGGGGGCGAGCATGTCTTCGTGTGCGATTTCTCACCGCCGAGGGGTAGCGACCCGGCGCTCTTGTCGGGCGTCAGCGAGCTTAACGCCGACTTCATATCCGTCGCCTATAACCCCGGTAAGTCGCCGAGGCTGAACCCAATCGCCGCTGCCCAGTGGATCAGCCAGAACTCTGGCCGGGGCGTTGGGCAGGATGTGCTGTTCACTGTTTCCACTCGTGACCTGAACCGCATGGCTATGCAGGGCATGCTGCTGGGCGCCGACCTGATGGGGCTTGAAAACGTCGTGGTGGTGAAGGGCGACCCTTACCGGGGCAGGGAACTGGAATGGGCGGTCCCGGTCGATGACTTCACGCCGACAGAGTTAATTGCCTCGATAAACGGGCTGAACGAAGGCCTGGACTTCAAAGGGCTCAAGCTGCGGTCGCGGTCGAGCTTTTGCGTCGGTG